>JAGOIJ010000126.1 GCA_017995695.1 Candidatus Omnitrophota bacterium
GCCCGTTACGCCGTATGCGCTTCTGTGTTGTAACACCTATGGTGCACTCTCTAAGAATAACAAAAATCCGCAGGCTGCGTACCGACCGTTTGATAAAAAACGCGATGGGTTTGTGATTGGCGAAGGCGCTGGCATTGTGGTGATGGAGCCGCTTGCGCGCGCTAAGAGTCGCAATGCTGCTATTAAAGCGTATATCGCCGGATATGGCACAACGTGCGACGGCGTTGATCGGATTAATCCCGCAAAAGATAGTTCACAATTGCAACGGACAATCACCTTAGCCCTCACCGATGCGCAGGTTAATCCTGCCGACATTGATTATATCAGCCTTGATGGGGCAGCAGTGGATAGCTGGGATAATACAGAGGTTGATGCAATTAAGAGCGTGTTTGGCGATCGTGCCAAAAAAATTCCTGTAGCGTGTCCTAAATCAATGTTCGGAAATCTTCTGGGAGCCTCAGGGGCAGTGGATCTGGTGACAACCATCTTAGCCATGGAGAATAAATTAGTTCCGCCGATTCTTAATCTTGAGGAGCCGGCAATCAATGGCATTAATTTTATAACCAAGGCTGCAAAAGAATACAATATAAGTAAAGCGTTGATTATTTCCCGCGGAAGGGGAGGAATTAACTCAGCGCTCGTTATAGAAAAAGCAAACTAATGGCAAATTCGAAATCCGAATATCTAAATCCTAAACAAATCTTAAGCTCAAAATTAAAATGTTCAAAACCGGCGGTTTTGAATTTTGGTCTTATGATTTCGGATTTGTTTAGAATTTCGAATTTTGTGCTTCGGATTTAACCGGGAGGTCTTGATGAAGATTTTGTTTGTTATGCCTAAAGTCGGCGCATGGGCAACGCATGGGATCCATCGTTCACCAAACCAGCTCTATGCGCATTGGGCAGCATATGTTCGGGAGCGAGGATACAAGGATGTGGCGGTTATAGACGGCAAGGCCGATCAGATACCCATGGCTGAATTAATTGAAAAAGTTAAGGCTATGAATCCGGACGTAGTGGTTATGGGCGAACAGCTTCACGGCTATGGCGGCTACGGCGTATTGCGTCATTTTAAGGATGCCGCAGTAGGCATTAAAAAAGCACTTCCTAAAACCAAGATTATTCTTGGCGGTTTATGGTATTCAGCTATGCCAGTGCCGACATTAGAGGAAAATCCGGAAATTGATTTTATCGTCATGGGTGAAGAAGAGTCATTCGCCGATTTGATTGAAGCCCTTGATAAAAAGACTCCTTTAAAAGATGTGGGTGGCGTTACCTCTCGCATTGACGGACAGATCGTGATGGGGCCCCATAAACCATTAATGCACGATCTTGATAAATTACCCTTACCTGCGTACGATTTGTTTCCCATGGATAAATATGTTGGGCATACCTACTGGAAACCGTTTGTGGATATGGTATCCTCTCGCGGTTGTCCTTCAGCGTGTACCTTTTGTTACGAATGGGACCAGTATGATCCACGCCACCCATCTGATTTTTTAACTTGGCGGGCAAAATCTCCGGAACGTGTTATGGAAGAGTTTGATCTGTTGCATAAAAAATATGGAGTAAAGGTTGTGGTTATCCAGGATGATAATTTTAACGTTGACCCAAAGCGAGTGCAACGGTTCTGCGAACTTAAGAAAGCGGCGAATAATCCAATCAAGTGGGTTTCGCTGGGCCGGGCAATCGATTGGGTTAATTGCGAATCGATCTTGCCTTTAATGAAGGAGACCGGGTTGTTTATGGGCGTGTTCGGTATCGAGGTTACTACCCAATCCGAACTTAAGAAGATTGCCAAGGGTATCACGATTGAGCAGATTAAAAAGACAATCGAGATCCTGCGCAAGAATAATATTGCCATTGTTGCGGATATTATGATGGGATTTGATTATGATACCGAGGCAATCATCAAGCAGCGGTTTGAGTTTACTGATCAGGTTGATCCGGACATTTTGTGGGTTGGGTATGTAACGCCGGCACCCAACTCTCCGATGTGGAAGATTTCCTTAAAGAAAAACTGGGTCGATCCGAAAAAAGTTGATTTCTCAACGTGGGATTTCTTGCATCCGGTTATTCCGACGGATCATTTGACCACCGAAGATTTAGGTCGTCTTGGTTCATGGTGCATGCGCGAGTTTTTCTCAAAGCCGGGGAGAATCAACCGCATTATGGAAAGCGATTTTGATCCTTTGGCCAAGCTGTGTTTCAAAGATGTTATGGATGGGATTAATAAGTGGGAAGCGGCAGCGACTAAAGGGGAAGTTCAAATATAAATGAATCTGTCGGTTTTCTCGCTCAGATCGATTTTGCCACGCCCCGTAAGAGGTTGGCACGCCAATGATCTTTCTCATCTCGGCGGCTGCAGAACTCGCCTCATTTGCTCTAGCAAATGGGGCTCAGACAGCTTCGCCGTCCCCGTTTTGTCGCTTCGCTCCACGGGGATTCCCTCGATGCTCAAGCTCCATTGGCTAAAATCGATATTCGCTCTAAAATCCGCCAGATTCATTATGCAAGTGGCATAAGTTATGGCACAATGTAAACCTTATACTTCATATCTAGGAATCTGTTTTTTAATTTACTTTTCCTTTCCTTTATTTGTTATGGCGCAAGAAGATGGATCCCATTACCAGGTAAAAGAATCATCGGGTTTTGCTGTTTCAAGTGATACTGAGCATAAGCTAGGAGATATAACAATAAAATTTGTTGCTCCATCTGGGTGGCACAAGAAGATCGTGCCTTCAAAGCTTGTATTTGTTCATTTAGATTCAGTGATTGATCCGCCTAGCTCATTAGTATTCACTGTTATGCCAAGCAAGCAGGTAAGCCTCCAACACGACGATAATTTTCTAAAGGTCTTGTCGGCAGAGGTTAGGAAAAATTATGCAGGAAAGATTGAGAATGAGGAACTTGTAACTCTTGCTGGAAGTAAGGCTTTAAGAATCGTTACTGTTTCTAATCCCAGGAATTTGTTATCATTAGATTTTCATGAAGCAAAAGCAAATTTCAACAAATCAGATTATGTAACACTAAATAAGTTAATTAAATCACAAGATATGTATTTAATTAAGGCTGATAAAGTCATATTGATATCTTTTAGTGCTAAGTTTGAAATCTTTGATATTGAGCTAAGTGATGTTAATGAAAGCCTAAAGACTCTTGAAATTATTTTGTAAATTATTCAGATTACTTAAGGAGGTTAAACAATGGAACTCAAAGCCCAGATTAAAGAAACATTGGTGAAGTTACTTAGGGTTAAGCCAGAGGAGTTAAAGGATGAAGTAAGTCTCCAGGATTCAATCGGCGTTGACTCAACAGAGATGGTTGAGACCGTGATTGCGCTTGAAAAAGCCTTTGGCAAGAAATTAAGCCCCAAAGAAATCACTAAGTTTTCAACGATCAATGATATTGAAAAAGTAATTCAGTCTAAGATAAGCGCGTAGCGTTTGTTTTTACTCAATACTCACGACTCAATACTCAATACGAATGAATATAATCGACCTAAGCCTTCCTATTGACGAAAAAGCCTTTGAAGTGCACCACGTTGAGATTGAGCGGGTTTCGCATAAGGCTGGCGTGGATAAATTTAACCGCGTGATCATGGGTAAGACCCTTAAAGGCAAGATGCAGTATGCGTTGGGTAAACGCATCGTCAAAAAAGAAGAGCTTCCCGATGAAGAATTCCTTTCCCTTGAAGTTGTGCATTCACCGGTGCACATTGGCACCCACCTGGATTATTCCTTTCACTATGGATCAAAGTCAGAAGGCCGACCTTCCAAAACTGCTGAAGAGATTCCTCTGGAATGGTGCTATGCTGATGGCGTCAAGATCGATCTCACCCATAAAAAACCCAATGAGGTTATTACCAAGGAAGATATCGAGCAAGGTTTAAAGAAAATAAATTATACGCTTAAAGCAAACGATATTGTTTTATTGCAAACTGGCGCTGATAAGTTCTACGGGTCGCAAAAATATTTTACCGAGTATCCGGGCGTCGATGTTTCAGCGATAGATTATTTATTAGATCACAAGATCAAGATTTTTGGCACTGACACCATGGGTATTGATCGGCCGTACCGGTTTATGCTTAAAGAGTTTCTTGATACGCGCGATCCCAAAAAGTTGTATCCGTCGCATTTTTATGGTAGAAAGCGGGAATTCATTCATATTGAGCGTCTAGCACATTTAGAGAAGATTCCAGCAACGGGTTTTAAAATTAATTGTTTCCCGGTGAAGATCAAAGGCACCGGCGCTGCCTGGGCACGGGTCGTAGCTTTTCTTTAGCACCGTTTGCAAAGTTAAAGCTGCACCGTTTGCGAATTCAATCGGGCACCTGTCCCCTTGGATCAAAAGGAGTTAAATGACAGAGCAAACCATAAAAGAATTATTTAAAATGATGGAATTCCCGCGCGAGGGAGTGTTTAGCAAAGTTTTAGTTAAGACTGATGTTTCGAATCATACGCTGATGTGCCTTGCTAAGGGCAGCGATATTTCCGAGCACACTTCAACCCGCGAGGCAGCAGTGACGGTATTAAAAGGTAAGGGCACATTTGTTCTCCATGGTAAAAAAATTAAAATGGAACCGGGAGTATTCATTTTCATGCCGGCCAATGCACCGCATTCGCTTAGCGCGAGTGAAGATTTGGCGATTTTGTTGAGTTTATCAGGAAAGAAGTGAGGTAATCAGTTGCGCGGGTGGCTGCCAATCCGAAGCCCTTGCCGCCCGCAGCAAAAAGCGAGGACGGCGAGGTGGATTGGCAGACAGGACCCGCGCATGAGATCACAAAGGAGATATAATGGGCCATACCTGTAATTCCATCATTATTAACGCACCGTACGATCTGGTATTTGATATCTCAAATGATATCCCGCGTTGGACCGAGCTGTTTGGCGGCGGGTACAAAAAACCCAAATAGTCCAAGAAAGAAGGCAATAAATTAACTTTTCCCC
>JAGOIJ010000127.1 GCA_017995695.1 Candidatus Omnitrophota bacterium
GTCTTGTTTGACCAAGATTTTTTCACCAATATAATCTTTCGCAAAGGATATTGTAATTTTGTTGTTCAGGATCAAAACATCGCCACCAATAATCTAGTGTTGAAAAGTAATGTTGCGGATATGAACGGATCCGTTAAAATCGGATTTGATAGCTCACTAGATGCCTCGCTCGATGTGCACGTGCTCGATGAAATGGTCCCCTTAACTGGGACGTTTAAGGACGTTACTACTGCTATTGTAGGGCAGGCAGGTCGATTTGGCGTGATAAAGATTTCCGGGACACTGCAGGAGCCGAAGTATAAATTTAAGCCGGCAATTGTTGATTTGTTTAAGGGGATTAAAGAGGTTTTTATGGGGGGAGGATCCTCTTCCCAGTAGTAAATTCAGTGTTGGTTTTTTTTGTTTGTGTTATAATGAATTGTTTTTAAAATATCGAAAAGGGGTATCTTAAGTGCTTGCAATGAAAAGAATTTTAATTGTGATGATCGCGGTAGTTTGTTCTAGGGGTGTGTGTTTTGGGATCGAAGAAGATCAGCAGACACAAGCGCCAGATGTTACGATCACTAGTGATTCGTCTATCCGCTATCAACCTGCCAGCAAGGCGCATGAGATGGCAGGGGATGTGGCGATTACCGAAGCGCAGCAGGATTTTAGCTATGAGTTTAAGGCGTTTGGTAAACTGCCGATCCAGATGTCGATCGGTAGTTCTTATGTTGGCATTGACGATACGGTACCTGTTTTTCTTCCGACGCGTTTGACTTCCTTAACATCAGATTTTGAGACAACGTTTCCGTTCTTTGGGATAAAGAATACGTATATGCGCATTGGGATCAGCCCATCGTTTTTTGGCGATAATTGGGAATTTGAGACCTCAAGTTTTCGTATTCCCCAGAGATATCTTGTTATCTACCGGCCTCACGAAGATTTAATTATTGCCGGCGGTGTCATTGTCGAGCCTGATTCTGATTCGGTGGTCATTCCGGCGCTTGGTTTTATTTACAGGCCTGATAAGCGCTGGGAACTTTATTTGATTCCTCCCGAACCTTATATCTCTTACGCTGTTACTGACCGGGCAAAAGTTTTTGTAAGCGCAGGGGCAAGCTTGAGCGAATACGAGGTTGATAAGGGCGAACACGAGAATATTATTTTAAGATATAAAGAAATTCATGCGGGGCTCGGGACTAAAATAAAGATTACTGATTCATGTGAAGCATCCCTAAGTTCGGGAGGGCAATTCAGTCGTAATTTTAAATATCGGGACGATTTTGGCAAGGTCAATATTGAAAACGGGTATTACGTAGCCGCGGCACTTAAGGCAACGTTCTGACATTTTATTGTATATCTATGAGCGTATCGAGATCTGAAGTAGCATGGCAGCGTATTGGTAGGCATAAGCGTTCCGGCGTTGTTGCGCCGTTGTTTTCGCTTTATTCGGAAAAGAGCGTTGGCATCGGCGATCTTTTTGACCTGAAGCAGCTTATTGATTGGGCTGCGGCCACCGGAAATTCAATCATCCAGCTGTTGCCGATGAATGAAGTTGGCGCGTGTTTCTGCCCTTACGATTCGCTTAGTTCGTTTGCTTTAGAGCCTATTTATTGTAACCTCGATTCACTCTCCTGCGCCCAGGATAAGTCCATACAACATAAGCTTAGGCAATTAAAAACAGATTTTCCCGTCGGTTCTGCGTACATCAACTACGCTTTCAAGAAAGAGAAGATGAATCTGTTGGTGGATATGTATGATATCGAGAAGCGTTTGCACGATCCGGCGTTCGAGCGTTTTCAAAAAGAAATGTTCTATTGGCTGCACGATTTTGCTTTATTCAAGGCGCTTAAGCAGTATCACCGCAATCTTCCTTGGTATGAATGGATGATGGATTTTAAAAATCGCAATCGCAAGGCATTGCACGAGTTTGGGCTTGAATACGAGGAGGAGATTAAATTTGAAATGTGGCTGCAGTGGATTTTGTATAAGCAGCTTAAAGAAGTAAAGCAGTATGCTGCTTCGCGTAAGGTGTTGCTTAAAGGAGATCTCCCCATTCTTGTATCTCGGGATAGCGCTGATGTGTGGCAGCATCCGGAGTTCTTTAAATTGGATTTTGCTGCAGGGGCTCCTCCTGATATGTACTGCGCCAAGGGGCAGCGTTGGGGTATGCCGCCGCATAACTGGGAGATCATTGAGGCTGATGATTTCATGTATCTTAAGGAAAAATTGCGCTTTGCGCAGAACTTTTATGATATTGTGCGGATAGACCATGTCGTGGGTTTGTTTCGCATCTGGAGTATTCCTTACGCTGACCCGCAGGAAGATCAAGGCCTGCACGGATTTTTTGATCCTCGTGATGAAGGCGTCTGGGAAGGGCAGGGGCGTAAGATCCTTTCGGTGATACTTGAGGCAACCGATATGTTGGTCTGCGCAGAAGATTTAGGCATTATCCCGTATGCCTGCACTAAGGCGCTGCAGGATTTTTCTATACCCGGTAATGAGGTGCAGCGGTGGGTAAAAGATTGGAATCACCGGCACGATTTTCTCGCTCCCGCTGATTATCGTGAATGCGCGGTGGCGATGCTTTCAACCCACGATACCACCAACTGGTGCGCGTGGTGGGAGTATGAAGCAGGCACGGTTGATGAAGAACTATTCAAGCGCAAGTGCCATGAGCGCGGCATTGATTTCGTATATGTTAAAAATAGATTGTTTGATCCGGGCCGTTGTCGTAATGGGCGATTGCGTTGGATGTCGACTATCACCTCGGTAGATCTTTTGGTGGAAGTGTTGGGGCGCACAAGAGATGAGGTGCTTGATTTTATTAATCTTTATTGTAATACCTACCGCGAAAAAGAAAAATTCTGGCAACAGGTTGGATTGCCCGGCCCGATGCAGGAACAATGGAGTAAGGAGCTCCTGGAAGCAGCGTTGCGTTTAACGCTTCAATCCCGCTCTCTGTTTGTTATCCAGACGTTGGTTGATTGGTTGTATCTTGCGGGAATCTTTCAGGGCGATTCTTATCGTTGGCGTATTAATACGCCAGGCACTATTCAGAAAACCAACTGGTCGCAGGTTATCCCTATTTGTCTTGACGATCTTCAAAAGCATCCGGTAACTACCGAGATTAAGGCATTGATTCAAGCTTCCAACCGCGCGCTTTAACTCTCATGGCAAGCCATCGCAAACAATTTCGCGCAATCATCTTTGATATGGATGGGGTGATTGTTGATTCCATGCCCTATCATTATCTTGCCTGGTATGAGGCGTTGCGTCCCGAAGGTATCCGGGTCACGTGTTTTGATGTGTATACCCGCGAGGGCGAACGCTGGCAAAAGACGTTGCGCGAGCTGTTGGCGTATGCAGGGGTACAACCGACAGAGAAACGTTTAAACGCAATATTCGCCCGCCGAAAAAAGATTTTCAAAAAATATTTTAAGCGTTTTATCTTTCAAGGGGCGCATCCGTTGTTGCGCTGCCTTAAGGCGCGCGGCTATCTGCTGGGGTTAGTGACGGGAACGCCGTTGGTTGAAGTGCAGCGCATACTGCCTAAAGCAATCCACGATATGTTTGACTGTATTATTTCCGGCGACAGCGTGAAACAAGGCAAGCCGCATCCTGAGCCTTATCTTAAGGGAGCCAAGTGTCTGGGCGTCTTGCCGCGCGAATGCCTTGTGGTTGAAAATGCTCCGTATGGCATAGAGTCTGCGAAAAAGGCGGGCATGTTTTGCGTGGCCGTGACCACGAGCCTGCCTAAGGAATATTTGAGTCATGCAGATATTGTCGTGCGTTCGCTTGAGGAGATTTCGGGGATTATCGAGCAGTCGTGCAGATTGCGATAAGTTTGTATTAAGTATTAAGTATTAAGTATTGAGTATTGAGTATTGAGTATTGAGTATTGAGTATTGAGTATTGAGTGTAATGGTATCAACGTGTCATTGCGAGCGAAGCGAAGCAATCTAAAGAGATTGCTTCGTCGCTTCGTTCCTCGCAATGACACATCGTTTAACTATAATAACCGGAGGGTGCGATGGATTGGAAAGTTATTGTTGCAACGTTTACCGCAGTGTTTTTTGCAGAGCTAGCTGACAAAACCCAGCTCGTGGGTATTGCCATGACTTCTAAGTCAGGCAAACCTTTGTCAGTGTGGCTTGGTTCGGTAGCCGGCTATATGCTGGTGACTGTTATCTCGGTACTCCTCGGTGCCATCGTAGGCAAGTATCTTAAGCCAGAGATTATTCGTTATTCTTCCGCAGTATTATTCATTGTTATCGGCGTATTAATCCTATGGGGTAAAATATAATCTGTCTTTTTTCTGAAACTTTTTGCACAGTCATGCGTTTAAGATAGTGGAGAAGAGGAAGGGTCAAGACCATGCATGAACTGACTGATGAACAGGTAATGCTAAAGTATCAGGAGGGCCAGATGTCCGCTCTGGATGAGCTGATGCAACGCTATCAGAATCCAATCTATAGCTTTGCTTATCGGTTAAGCCATAACGCAAGCGAAGCGCAGGATATTGCGCAGGAGGTGTTTTTGCGCATCCATCAAGCGCGCGCCTCATATGCGCCGAGCGGCAAATTCTCCACATTTATCTTTAGCATCGCGCACAACCTTTGCGTGAGCCGCCTGCGTCGCAGGAGGTGGCTTGCCCTTTGGCCAACCAAGGCGCACGATTCAGATGAGCCTGTTGATTTTCAAAGCCCTGATCCTTCTCCGGGCGAGGCTGCAGAAGAACAAGAGTATGCAGCGTTAGTAAAAGCGTGTATCCAAGGCCTTCCTTTTCTCCAAAAAGAAGCCTTGATTTTACGAGAGTATGAACAGATGAACTACGTGGATATCGCAAAAATTTTACATATGTCGTTGGGCGCAATCAAAACCTTGATTTTTCGCGCGCGGCAAACCCTAAAAAGTAAATTACTTCCC
>JAGOIJ010000128.1 GCA_017995695.1 Candidatus Omnitrophota bacterium
TGGTCACATTGTTAATGGTCTTTGATTCATAATAAATATGAACAACATGGGCCTTGATCTTGACATCTGGATAAGCGTCAAGGCTGATCAACGCATCCATGGCCAGGGCAATCTTGCCGATATCCGTCTCATCTACCTGCGCGCGCACGATCAAACGATCAGATAAAACCACCACCGCGTCTGTCGAGGTTACGGTCTGCCCAGGTTGCGTGGTTGCTACGATCACCTCCGCATCGATAGGAGCTGATAAAGGAATAGGTTTATACGTCTCTTGCCAATATTCCAGAGCCTCATCGCCTTTGCCACGGGCTGCGTCCAACAAGGCAGCGCGCTCAGTCGAACTCATCCAGGCGAGGATCTCGCCAGCGGTAACCGTATCCCCTTCCTTAACTAAGAGCTTCTCAATCCTTCCGTTAACCGGAGGTTTGACTTCCAAGCGGTTTTTCGGCAGCACCGTTCCCGTGCAAGAAATCACCTTGCTGATTGTTCCTCGCGTAGGAGTAATCTCATTCACCGTTTCATCAGGAGTTTTCTTATGACGAACGGTAAGAAAGTACATCCCGGCTCCCAAAAAGACCATAATTAAAATAATAAGATATACTTTTTTATTAGTTCGCATATTCTAACGTCTCTCCTTTCGCTCGGATCCATCCAGCCTCGGTGAGCACAACAAGGGCCTGCGCTTCAAGAAAAGCTTTTTTGGCGTTCACTAGTTCATTCTGAATAATAATCCAATCATCAAAACTAACAAAACCAATTGAATACTGCGCCTCGGCGATCTTGGAACGCTCAAGCGCTGCTTGGAGTATTTTTTGCTTTACTGTAACAGCATCAAGGCTATCTAATAAAGCGTTCCATTTCTCTTGCAGATCGGATATTGCGCCATCTTTAATGCTTTTCTCGCTGGCTAATCTCTGTCGGTATGAAGCATATGCTTGATGAACCTGGGCAACTTTCAAACCGCCCTCAAAGATTGGCACAGAAACTCCCAATCCCACATCCCAGCCGGTTCTTGGCTTCTTCGGCCACGCGTTCATAGTTTTGTCAAAACTTGCCGACGCAGTCAACTCGGGAGAAAAATTTGCATACGCGGATCGGATGCCAAACGCTGCAGAGCCTTTTTCAGCAGCAGCTTTTAATACTGAAGGATTACGAGCTGCCAAAGATTCAAAATCAGGATTATCAGAAACGGGCTCTTGTATTTCAAATGTTCCTTTTACTCTTAAAGGAATAAATTCATTACGACCAAGATACTGGTTCAATTGTCGCTGATAGGTCAAAATACTCCTTAGGGCTTGCGAAAACTCATACTGGGCCTGGGCTACATTTGCCTCTGCGGTAAGCATGGCTCCTTTATGCTCAAGGCCAGAGTGATACCGTAGCGTGATTAATTCTAAACTATCCCTGCGTATTTTTACAATTTCCTCACTTACCGAAACCAACGCTTGCGCTTTTAAAAGGTTAACGAACGCAGAGCGTAAATTATACCTTACCTGCGCTGAATCAAAGGTAAAACTATGTTGTGCGGCCTGAATATTTTCAGAGACAGCCTTAACATCATAAGGAGTCTTAAACCCATCAAATAACAATTGAGTCGCAGAAATGCCCATTCCATAGCTATCGCTCATTGCGCGCACGGTCCCGGACGCTGCGCTGGCCGTCGTGGTCATGCTGTTTTCGACACTAAACGAACCTCGTATTTGAGGAAACAAACCACTTTCCGTAACAGCCTTGCTTGCTCGTTCATACTTAACCGATTCATTGGCAGCGATAATGTCAGGATTATACTTTGCGGCCTCCAGCAAACACTCCTTCCAAGAAAGCATCTCTTGGGCTTCTGCCGAACAACACGCCAACATTGCCGTAAGAAAAACAAAAATAAATGACCTTCTCATCATCATGCGATCAAGCCTTAGTCCCGCCCAAGGTATCAACTGATTTTTCAAGAAAGCTGTGCACGTACTGCGCCGGCATAAGCCCAATTGGCCCATCGCGTTTAGCGAAAACAACGAGCTTATCGCCAGCCTTGATACGAAATAACTTTCGCACCTGCGCAGGAATAACAATCTGCCCGCGCTCACCAACGGTTACTGCGTCAAACATTTTTTGCATTACTGCTTTTTTCATCGAGGCTCCTTGAGTTAACATGAAAAAAATGATTTGTATGATTTATATGAATATTATACCGACTCAAGGTTATTTGTCAATCTGATTTAACGGGATGCTGTCTTAATGTAGAGAAGATCAATTACAGGCAGGTCGGAAGGCTTACTTAAGGCGCTATAACAAAATTGCAGCTGCGCATCATTGAGCTATGGGATTTCAACTGAAGCATGCTGATCAAAAGGGTTAGTCCTGATTGCCAGAGAAAAAAGATACGGATAATCAAGTTGCAGATGCCGCATATAATCAAGCCACTGGAGAATAAGATGCTGGTAAACTCTTTGGATATCTCCTGACAGATGCCGATAATCATTTTCAGGCAACTTATCGATATCGCACCGGCGCGATAACTCATCAGTTAAATGAAAGACTGCCCAAAGTAAATTGGTAAACGATTCATGTTCCAACAGATTGGAATTTTCCAACAGGCTAAGCAAAAACTGCCGCTTACTAACCAAGAAATCCCTGACTTCAGCGAGATTCCCTTGCTTGCTATTAATGACTGCTACATGATTTCCAATATTCTTGCGCACGCGCAAGAAATCTTTGCTAGTCCATTCATTGTTAATTATCAGTTGGTGGCTGAACGAAACCAAACCTCGATCGAATTGAGCGCATTTTCTTAATAAATCAGCGCCGACCTCGCTAAAAAAAGTGCCGATAACCATATTGAGCTTTTTGAGCATTGACTGTTTTTCCCTCATTACTAACAGCCGATGCAAAACAAGCATAACAATTAAAACATCAAGAAAAAGAAACGCGATATCGCCAATCAAGTAGAGAAAAATATGATGCGCATCTTTGAAAATAGCGTAATGAAGCAAATAAAAAAATACAGACAATGAAATAAGGGAAAGGGCCAACAACACCTGCCAGCTGATGAAACGTTTCATGCGCATTGCTCCTTTTGAAAGATTATAAGCGATCTGGGCGATGAGCGCTCGATTAGAAATCTAAAATTTGATTCCCTGCAACACGGCTTTTAATGTCTGCGCTGAATATTGAAGCGCCGCCTGCTCTTCCTGAGAGAGTGCCAAACGCAGAAATTGCTTAACCCCGCCTTTATGCACCAAGCAAGGGACGCTTAAACATACATCATTGATACCATAATAATCTTGAATTAGAGTTGAAACAGGTAGAATTGAGTTTTCATTACGTAAGACCGCCTCCGTGATACGCAGGAGCGCCAAGGCAACCGCATAATAGGTTGCCCCTTTTGCTTCAATGATTTGGTACGCAGCATTCTTCACCCTCTCAAAAATCCCCTGCAACTCTTGCTTATAATCACACTGATGATTGTTACATAAAGGACAGTATTCTCGCAGAGGCATTCCTGCTATAGTAGCATTGCTGAAAACCGGCAGCTCTGTATCGCCATGTTCTCCGATAATATATGCGTGGACATTACGCGGGTCAACATTACAATGTTCGCTCAGTAAGAATCTGAATCGAGACGTATCCAGCACCGTGCCTGAACCAAAAACCCTGCTCGCGGGAAATCCGGAGATCCTCAAAGCCACATAGGTTAGGATATCTACCGGATTCGTCACTACAATAAGAATAGCTTCAGGGGCATAGCGCGCGATAGCGGGAATGATCTCTTTAAAAATAATCACGTTTTCTTGTGCTAAGTCAATGCGCGTCTGTGCCGGCCTCTGCTTGGCTCCCGCTGTTATCACAACAACATCCGCTCCCGCGCATCCCTCAATTCCAGCAGCATATATCCTTGTCGGATGCGTGAAACTAAGTCCATGGTTTAAATCCATGCATTCCCCGCGCGCGCGCGCTTCATCGCGATCAATAAGCGTAATCTCCCGAACCAGGCCACTTTCCATTAAGGAAAAGGCAAACGTACTTCCTACGCTCCCCGCGCCCACAATAGCAACCTTTGGCTTCTCGCTTTTCATGAAACTACTTTCTCATTGTTTCGCTTCAACATTAATGCTACTTCTTTAGCTACCTTCTTCTTTTTTTATGCTGAACACCCCGTTGTCGGCGGCCTCCGATGCTTTCGCAACAACACAGCGGAACACTTCTACATCCTTCGTTAATCACAAAAGTTTCATACCCACATATGCGACAAATAGCGTCTTTCTTCATCTAAACCACCTCCCCCGCTCTTTAGGAAGCCTTTAAGAAGGCTTAATCGCAAGCGCAGCATGAGGCGCATGATGGGCACTCATGAAGGCTGCCTTCAAGCGCTAAGCCTCCTTCTTTATAATCTTTCAGGCCTCCCTTGTAATCGATAACGTGCTTAAAACCTAAAGCCTCAAGCTTCTCTGCTGCCGTCGTACTTGCCGTACATTCGAAGCTTGCGCAGTACACGATGATCATGTCGTTCTTATCCAACAGGCCACCAGCGAGATTCTCTATGTCACTGACAGGAATTGAAATCGCTCCTGGGATATGCTCTCTTGCGAAACTCTCTTTGCCTAATACATCAACCAAGGTAAACTTTTCCCCACGCGCGCGCATTTTCAACAATTCATCTCGAGTAATTTGTCTAATCATCGATCCCTCCTTTTCTCTATAGTTTAGATGCCGCTTTAGAAGAAAGGTTTCAATATTTTTTGCGGTGGCTAACAAGGAATGTTTGGACTTTTTCCTTAAGGTCTGGGGGTATATC
>JAGOIJ010000129.1 GCA_017995695.1 Candidatus Omnitrophota bacterium
TATCTGGTAACTGGTGCCTTGCCCGATGACCTGAGGCCAAAGGTGGACAATACCGTGATCGGGCTGGCTGGCGAGGAGGGCAAACCGGATGGCGGCCGTTGATAAGGCCCTTATCTTGTTGGTCGAGCGCTTGCCGATATTTCGGCGCATGCGCGTTTCCTGGTGATCGGCGATGGGTGGGTGTTGCGTAAGGCTTACCCTCGCATCGCAGACAATAAGAATATTACCATTGTTGATGCTCGTAATGTTCAGCGTAAAGGGTTTTCTTTTGGCAAGCTCAAGGCAGCGTATGGAAGGGCTTCGCTTGAGTATGTATCAACAGCTTTGTCCTTGTGGAAAAACCATGAAATCGATTGTCTCGTCACTGGTCCGGTTTCGAAAGAGGCGATTGCAAAAGCAGGCTTCCCGCATTTTCGGGGTCAAACCGAATATTTGGCGCAGCAAACGAATGCAGGGTCCTACGGCATGATGCTTTTGAATGACCGCTTACGCATTACCTTAGTAACAAGGCATATTCCTTTAAAAAGCGTTAGCGCAGCAATCACTACTGGATCCATCAAGGAGAGCATCGATCTTTCAGCGCAGGCGTTGCAGCATTGGTTTAATATTCGCCAACCTCGTATTGTGGTGACGGGGGTTAACCCACATGCATCCGATAATGGTTTGATCGGCAGGGAAGAGGGCGACTGTATTGTTGAGATTGTGCGACGCTACCAGCGCCAAGGCATGCGCATTGCAGGCCCCTTGTCGGCGGATGTGGCGATATGCCGGGCTTCGAAGAATGAATTTGATTGCGTTATTGCCATGTATCACGATCAGGCCTTGATTCCTTTAAAATTACTTGATGCAACATCCGGGGTTAATCTTTCGCTTGGTTTACCGTTGGTCAGAACTTCGCCCCTTCACGGGACCGCGTTTGATATTGCTGGTTTGCGTATAGCAGATCCTTCATCGTTTATCGCCAGTATCCAATGCGCTATTCAATGCAGCATAAACCAAAAAAAAGACTAGGCCAGCATTTCTTGGTGGATGAAAATATCCAACGCAAGATTATTGCGCACTGTCAATTTTCTGCGTCCGATATTGTGTTGGAGATTGGAGCAGGTAGCGGCGTAATGACTAGGCAGATTGCGCCTTGCGTCAAAAAATTGTTTGCCTTAGAGATTGACCGGTCGCTAGTTCCTACGCTTGAAAGCATTGCGCAAGAGTACAGCAGCGTGCACGTCATAAACGCAGATTTTTTAACATTTAATCTTGCGTCATTATTCAAGACTCACGCAAAAATTAAAGTGTTCGGGAACATACCGTACTATATTACCACTGCGATCATTGAGCGGCTCTTGTCGTTTCATAAAAATATTGAAATCGTATTTCTTACGGTGCAAAAAGATTTTGCTTTGAGGATCACTGCGCAGCCTGGCTCAAAGCAATACGGCGCCTTTAGTTGTTTTGTGCAATACTATACGCATCCTGCAATGTTGTTTACGATTAAGAGAAATTCTTTTTTTCCCGCGCCGTCAGTTGATTCCGCATTGTTACGTCTTGCCATGAACGATGCGCTGCCCTTGCGTCCTACCGAGGAGAAAATCCTTTTTTCACTTATCCGCACTGCGTTCCAGCAAAGAAGAAAAATGCTGAGCAACACCTTGGCCAAGATGGTTCCTTCAGAAAAACTTGCCCTTTTTTTTAAGAAAAACTCCCTTGATGAACGCATCCGTCCTGAACAACTCAGTCTCACGCATTTCCTTCAATTAGCAAAGGGTTACGTTTCAAAAAAAAAGTAAAAAAATAGTTGACAAATAACTTTTTTTATCTTATACTTAACCATTTGCAATAATCCTCAAGAGTGCGTTGGTGCAGTTTTCGAGGTAATAATCCCATATAACTGACTAACAAAGAAAGAATTTGCAAAAATTCTTCGGTGGATGGGTTTTTGTTTCTCAAGGGGTTTCCGTGGCACACACAACGTGGGCTCAAATAGTGCTGGAGTAGCTCAGTTGGTAGAGCACGTCCTTGGTAAGGACGGGGTCACGGGTTCAATTCCCGTCTCCAGCTTTAACGAGTAAATTAATACTATGCGCGAAATTGTAACGTTTGAATGCACCGTGTGTAAGAATAGAAATTACACAGGGACAAAAAATAAAAAACTTCACTCTGATAGATTGGAGATCAAGAAGTTTTGTAAGTTTTGCAGAAAGCATTCGCCGCATAAAGAGATCAAGTAACAAGAAGGTGTGTCGGTTAATGGGATCCCGCACCTAACAGGGGGGTACTAGGGGCGTCGGTTAACTGGTAAACCACCGGTCTCCAAAACCGGAACTGGGGGTTCAAGTCCCTCCGCCCCTGTAATTAGGTTCAGACGGTAGTGCACGAAGGAATTGCGGTTAAGCATAGGAAAGCATTAAAACCATGTTTCAGAAATTAACAGGATTGTTCAAAGGTATCCCACGCTTTATTCAGGAAGTCCGCCAGGAACTTAGTAAGGTTGCCTGGTCAACACGCCAAGAGCTTATGGCATCAACCATGGTGATTATTGTGGTCACCGCGATTTTGGCAGCATTCATCGGCATCATTGATGTTTGTCTTTCGCAGGCTTTGCAGAAGATTTTTAGTTAACCCATGAAGAACTGGTACGTCGTCCATACGCAAACAGGCCTTGAAGACAGAGTTAAGTCGTATTTAGAAAATAAGATTGTTTCCCAAGGTTTTGCAGAGCAGATAAGCAAGGTCATTATCCCCACTGAGCAGGTTTCTGAAATACGCTCCGGAAAAAAACGCATTTCTCAAAGAAAATTCTTCCCTGGTTATATCCTCGTTGAGATGGAGTTCAGCGAGCAAACATTCCTTTTTATAAAAACTATTCCCGGCGTTACCGGTTTTATCGGTTTAGGCAGAAAGCCAATGCCGTTACCTCAAAACGAAGTCGATAGCATCCTTAAACGCACTGAAGAGACTCAGGTTAAGCCGAGCCCTAAGGTTGTGTTTGAAAAAGGAGAGCAGGTAAGGGTAAAAGATGGCCCGTTTGTAAATTTCAATGGCACGATCGAAGAGGTTCACCCTGAAAAGGGGAAATTGAAGGTGAGTGTGTCAATCTTTGGCCGTTCAACGCCAGTTGAGCTTGAATATTGGCAAGTGGAAAAGGTGTAGGTATGGCAAAAAAAGTCGTAGTTCAAATTAAATTACACGTCCCTGCAGCGCAAGCAAACCCTGCGCCGCCTGTTGGCCCTGCTTTAGGCCAGCATGGGGTGAATATCATGCAGTTTTGTAAGCAATTTAATGATCAGACAAAAGGTAGAGATGGTTTGATCCTGCCGGTTGTGATCAGCGTGCATGAAGATAAATCCTTTACCTTTATTATAAAGAGCCCGCCAACGTCAGTTTTATTGAAGCGCGCGGCAAATCTCGCTAAGGCTTCAGGAACAGCGGGTAAAGAGACCATTGGCAAGGTGACCAAGCAGCAGGTTGAAGAGATTGCTAAATTAAAAGTAAAAGATTTGAATACCGGTGATTTAGAGCAGGCAATGCGCAGCATTGAAGGTACTGCTAAGAGTATGGGTATTATTGTTGAGGGGTAAAGCGATATGAAGCCAAGAAGCAAGCGTTATAAGGAATCGAGCACGCACTGCGAACCAGCTAAGGAATATCAGCTCAAGGATGCGGTGACGACGCTTAAGAAAATGAAAGCGCCAAAATTTGACGCGTCTGTAGAATTGCACTTTTCATTAAATATAGACCCTAAGAAGTCTGATCAAATGGTGCGTGGCACTGTTGTGCTTCCTCATGGCACGGGAAAGAAGATTAGGGTTGCTGTGTTTTGCAAGGGAGAACACGAGCGCGAAGCAAAAGAAGCCCAGGCTGATCTTGTGGGTGGGCTTGACCTGATTGAAAAGGTCGGCGCTGGTTTCCTTGATTTTGACTGCGCAATTGCTACGCCTGAAATGATGAAGGATTTAAGCAAGCTTGGCAAAGTGTTAGGGCCTCGCGGGCTCATGCCAAGCCCTAAGACTGGCACGGTTACCAATGAAATTGCGAAGGCGATTAGCGAGATCAAAAAAGGTAAGGTTGAATTCCGCGCGGATAAGCAGTGCGGCATACATTTATCAGTTGGCAAGGTTTCCTTTGATGAGCAGAAAATAGTTGATAATGCATCGCGAGTTATCGAAGCGCTTTCTGACTCCAAGCCTGCCTCGGTTAAGGGAAAATTTATTAAGAGCGTGTATATTTCTTCAACCATGAACCCTGGGTTGAAGGTGGCGGTGTAACCCATGAAAAAGTTATCATTATTAGTTAAGCAGACTTCTGAAAATCGCATCAAAAATATTCTTAAACAGTCAAATAATTTAGTGCTGGTTAAGTATTCTGGTTTGTCAAGCCCGGACATTTCGTCTTTGCGTCAATCCCTAAAGACTGTGCAGGCTACCTTGTTTGTGGTGAAAAATAGCGTTGCTCGTCGGGCATTGAAGGACGCTGGGCTAGATACTTTGGTTACTAATGTTGATGGCCCTTGCGGGTTAGTGTTTGTCAATGATGAGCCTGTCAGCGCCTCAAGCGCTTTGTGCACCTTTGCTAAGGACCATCAAGCGTTGGTTGTGCAAGCGGGGTTTCTTCAAAATAAAATTCTGAACGCTAAAGAAATCGAAGCGATTGCCAAATTGCCCTCTAAGGCAGTGTTGCGGCATCAGGTCGTCATAGCGCTTCATGCTCCTATAAACGGTTTGGTTATTTCATTGCATCAGGTGCTTAAGAAATTTGTGTATTGTTTGGATCAAGTCAGAATAG
>JAGOIJ010000130.1 GCA_017995695.1 Candidatus Omnitrophota bacterium
AAGCAATCGCCTATTATCTGAAGACGCTTAGTATCCCAAATAAACTGGTCATCGATAAAAGAAATGGCCCTGTACCCTTGCGACTTAAGCAGACGAATCTCGGCAGAGACATTATCGGCGCTACGCATACGCACCGGAGGCTTCACCTTGTTTGCCTTCTTGAACTCAAGTTCCCGCGCAAAGTTAAGCGAGCAAGGAACGCAGAACCGGCAATGATAGGGACAGCCCCGGCTCGTCAGCATAACGGTAAAAGGGCGCTGATTCAGTTTGGGATTATAATACTGCTGAAAAGATGCCACAAGATGACGCGCAGGAAATGGTAACGCATCTAAATCCTCGATAAGCGGACGCGCTTCATTATGCACAACATTATTACCCTTAAGACAGGAAATACCGCGCACAGAAGAACATACCTCCGGCAGAAATGCGTGCTGCGCTAATTCCTTAAAGGTATCTTCTGGCTCGCCGCGTACAACAAAGGTGTGCGCGTCGATCAAAAAAGATTCAGGCTCAAACGTCGCAGCTGGGCCAAAGAAAATAATTGTTTGCTTAGGATGCAACGCGCGGATGGTGTGCGCAAAACGCAAATCTGTCTCTTTCGCTAAATTCACCGTAAAGAAGCAAACAACATCGCTTGCATCGTTGCGCAATAGCTCAACAGTTTTCTTTACGCTAAATCCCAACAACGGCGCATCAAGATACTGCACCTGGATGCCGGCCTGCTCTAACACTGCTGCCACCTGCAAGACAAAAATGACAGGAAAAGGGTGCTGGCCATAGGTACAGCCAAATACCCTTTCAGGGACCCGCTGCCCGGGCAATACCGGAGGGATAAGAAATAATACTTTCATATTCCGTATGCCTTAAGAAATTGGTCTACGACGGCTTGCCAATCAAACTGTTCCACTGCGCGCCTCCTGCCCTCCTGGCCCATACGCCTTGCCATCTCCGGATTTTGCATCAGATAGCGCAATTTCTGCTTTAAGGCTTGCGGGTCGGCTGGCGGCGCAAACAAGCCAGTAACGTTATCCTCAATCAGCTCCGGCAAAGAACCCACCTGCGAGACTAAGGCTGGAGTAGCGCAAGCCATTGACTCAAGCACGGTCGTATAACCACCATCAATTATAGCGGGGACAATCGTTGCTAATGCCTGCTGATACAACGTAATGAGTTCTTTATCTGAAACTTGAGTCAAAAAACGCACTTGTTTACCGAAGCTCACCGTTTTTAGCTTTTCAAAATAACGCTCATCCACAACTTGGCCTACAACATCGAGGCTCATATCCGGATCAAGGGCTTCGATTAAAAACTCAATCCCCTTGGCTTCAAAAAAACGGCCCACCGTAAGGAAACGACCAAGCTTAGGTTGCGTGCCCGGAATGAACTTTTCCGCGTCAACTCCTCCATAGATGATGGTTTGCGGAATGGGAAACTTCAGATACGGCTTGCCATTATGACGCGAAACAAGAAGAAACGATTGAATCGCCTTCCAAAGAGGCAGATGATAAGAAAATGAAAAGTCAGTCGTTCCGCCTAAATCCGTCACAAAGACTTTTTTCCTAGATAATAAAGCGCCTAAGAAAACAGCATCAACAATCACTGTCCCAAATTGATAACAGTGAATAATATCCGCGCCCTTGAGTTCCAAAAGATGTCGGAGGCTTAAAGGATTTAACGTATTATTGTTTACATACCCTAACGCTTTAAAACATTTAAACGTGAACATTTTCTCCCGGCGCATAAAACTTTTATTGCCAAAGGTAACCAACGTCACCGGCACTTTAGCTGACATTGCCTTAGCCAAGGCATACGCGTAACGCTCTGCACCTCCTACCGCAACATCAGGATCAAGATAGTTAGGGCAAATATGCACAATCCTCATAAGCCAATCACCTCGGGCATTGGCAACGGGAAGAAAAGTTTACCGCCTTTCTTAAGAAACTCTTTTTCTTTTTTGATAATACTATCTTTAAAGTGCCACGGCAAAACCATAAAATAATCCGGCCTCATTTTTCGCGCTTCCTGCTCAGAGATAATGGGAATCCATGTGCCCGGGGTAAAGCAACCAAACTTGTCTTCATTAACCTCGGCGATAAAGGGGATATCCTTGGCAGTGAAACCACAGTACTGCAAGATAACATTACCTTTGGTCGATGCCCCGTACCCTAAAATCTCTTCTCCCTTAGATTGCGCTTTCTTAACAAAATGGCGCAACTCTTGCCGGTTGCGCTGCACGCGCTCTTTAAAACGCTGATAAGGTGCCAGTGTATCGAGCGCGGCCTCTTTTTCAAGTTGTTCTAAAACAGTGATCGCGACAGCATCCTGCACAAAAGGAGCCTTAACCTTAGCAACGGTTACCGCGAAGCTGCCACCATTGATACTGCTCAAACGCACATCAAGCAACTTAAGGCCCGCTCTTTTGGTCATCCAGGCGATCTGTCGTAACGCATAATACTCCAAGTGCTCATGGCAAACTACATCATAGCCGGTTGTTTCCAGCATGCTCGGAAGATAACTCTGTTGAAATACCCAAATACCGTCATCCGCTAACACTTCTCTTACCTGCTCCATAAAATCCAAAGGATCAGCAAGATCATACAACATTGCTATGGATGTTACGACTTTTGCTTTTTTGTTTTTAAATTCCCTTTTAACTGCTCTTGATGAGAAGAAATCGGGGATACAGTGAATATAGGAAGGATAATATTTCTTGAATTTTTCAATCGTTGGATCAATACCTACCAAGGTATAATGTTTGCGCGGATATGCTTTTAATAACGTGCCATCATTGCTACCTATATCGATAATCAGATCGCCGGGCTTTAGTAAAGCCCGCGCAACGATTGTCTTCACTTTTTCATTAAGGTGATATTCCATGGATTTGTTTAACCCCGAACGATACCCATAATTATCACCGTACAATTCATACGGGTCAAAGGAATGCTTAAGCTGCACCAGGCCGCAATAATCATCATTCTTCTTGCCCATACATTTCACTAACGATAAAGGGCCGCGCGTTATCGGCACATGCCGCCTATTAGGGAACACGCCGGTGAGCGCTTGCTCCCCGAGGTCAAACAGAGAAACTAAATTGCGATTTTTACAGATACGACACTGCTGGATCTCTTTGTAATTCATATGGTCTCCTTTTAAATGAGCAGACAACTTATGGAGCTTTTGCTTACATCCTGCGACGTAAGTTGTAGTCCGCCACTGCCCTATTGGCGGACGTCTGCAAATTTACTTGCCTGTCATTCAATTGCGGCAAGGGTTTTCAAACAACTGTTAAGGCTACGGTTAAATTGCATCACAAAAAAAACCGTATGTTAATCAATTAACTTTTGCATGATTACCATGGTATCAACTGCGCACACAAAAGCAAATCGGCTATCGTTTAAAACAACCTCCTTAGTGAAAACAACGCTGCCCAGTTCGTCGATTACGCGCGTCTCACTTGAGATGCTATCATGCAAAGCAACCACGCCTCCCTTGGTTACCGCATCATGCCAAACAGCCCAATCAACCTGCAGGCCTTCATAGGTATGATCTGCATCGATTAGAAGAAAATCAAAGCGAGGCAACTTCAGGCCTTCGAATTTTTGTCTTGCTGCCCGTTGCTTATCCTTAATCCATATAACCTTGCCGTTACTGATCCTATCAACATGTCGATGCGCGATGATCTCATTATAACTAAAACCAAGACGACCGGACGCAAAGGGATCAACCGCAACAAGCACGCCCTGCGGATGCATGACTGTGCGCATAACAGCGGTGGTCACCCCCTGAAAAACCCCTATTTCAGCAACTGATTTCTTATTCTTAGCAAAACGCTTTACCGCCTCTCGTTCGGCTGGCGATAGCGCGCTGAACGGCGGCTTAAAACCGCACAAAACCTGTAAAAAATTACACAATGAAGTCCCGATCATTTTTACTTAACCTAGTCGGTATCGCTTTTCTTGAAAGCCAAGGCTAAAAACGTATAATCAAAGTTGTTCCAGGAAACACAACGCTCTTTACAAAGCGGGATATCCTTTTTCCTTTCAAGCAAAGAAAACCCTGACCGCTCTGCCTGGAGGATAATGCCATGAATTTCTTGCTCGGAAAATATTGTCCATGGAAGATTAAAAGGCCTACACGTTGTTGGCACGACAATCTTCTCTGGCCAATAATCTGTGGAAATAAATACTATGCCGCCTGGCCGAAGAACGCGCTGCGTCTGAAGAAAAAATTGATCAATAGGAACACCGTGCTCTATCATTGAAATACTGACTGCCAAAGCAAAACTTTCCGGATCAAATGGAGAATGAAGATAATCCCCCTGTAACACATGTAAAGGTGCCTGGTTGCCACCAGACCTTAAGCCTCCCCAGACTGAAAACAAACGCTCCCGTAAGGGGATACGCAAATCAATACCATAAAGACTGGTAAAGCGTTGCGCCAAAAGAAACCGCAGCACAAACATACCAGCACAACCAATATCAAGTATTGGCTCTTCACGCGAAAAACTTTCAGTTAAACCATTCAGCAGATAAAGATCCCAATTCTTTTCAACTTGACGATGAGGAGTAAAGTGACGCCCTTGAAAATATCTTTGTATGGCTACCAACTCGGATCGCTCTTGTAATACACGTATCATCGATACCTCTTCACTCTCTCCTTTGCCAGATATCGTTTATAACCTGACAGACTTCATCCGGGCTAATCATCTCTAAACATAAGGCTTGCTTGCAATAAAAATTGTAACAGGTATGGCACGGCGGATGCTTTCTTACTA
>JAGOIJ010000131.1 GCA_017995695.1 Candidatus Omnitrophota bacterium
ACGTCGCATATCTTCCAAGCAATCCCTGCACCCAATGTACCAAGATCTTTCGCTGCGCCCCTTAATTCATAGTTCGTACGCGCAGCTATAACTACCGAAGCGCCCTCCCTAAGAAAAGATGTGGCAATAGCCTTACCTATGCCCCTGCTACCCCCAGTAATAATCGCAACTTTATTTTTTAATATCAATTTCCCGATACCTCAACGCTTCCATGAAATTTACCAGAACTTTCGTTCCGTCAAAATCAAAACGATAGCGCATCTCGCGCAATCCCAGCTTTTGCATCGCTTCCCTAAACCGGGTATGGTTTTCCTCAACATAAAAAACGAAAAAACCTCCTCCGCCTGCTCCCGAGATTTTCCCCCCCAACGCGCCTTTTTCGCGCGCTACCTCATACAGCTCATCAAAATGGGAATTCGAAATCTTAGCTGAAATCTGTTTTTTATGCTGCCAGTGCTTGTCAAATAACAAACCGATATCGGTAATATTGCCGGTTTCAACCGCTTCAAGGATCTTATAGCCGATATCCTTAATAAAATGCATGTGCTCAACCGTTTGTTTATCGTTGTGTTTGATGCGGCTGCCCTGTTCGCCAAGAATTTCATCAGCGCTACGCGAAATATTGGTATAGAACATAAGCAGATTGCGGTTCAAATCATCGATCGTGGTATCCGAGGCATCGGCGCGGCGCACGTGCACCGAACCGTTTTTCTTTATATCGAGCACGCTTAAGCCGCCGAACACCGCCATATATTGGTCTTGCTTGCCGATAGGCTTTTTAAGAAGCTTTATCTCCAAAGAACAGGCTTCTTCAGCCAGGTCATAGACGTTAATATATTCGCGCTTCATGGTATGCAAAGCAAGCAATAATCCTGCAGTATAACAGCTTGAAGAGCCCAATCCTGTTCCTGCAGGCACATCAGCGAGAGACACAATCTCAAGGGCATTATCGATGCCCATCATGCGCATTGCCTCGCGGGCAATTTCATGCTGCAGCTCATCGCGATGCTTAACCGTTTCTGACTTCGAATACTTCACCCTCACCAAGTCATCAACAATCGGACGGTTTAGATTAATAATCATATATTTATCGATCGAGGCAGCAAAAATAAAACCGCCGTATTTTTCGTAATAACTTGGCAGATCCGTGCCGCCGCCGCCAAGCGTAATCCTAAAGGGGGTGCGAGTAATAATCATTTCTGCTCCTTTTACGCGGCCATTGGCTTTATCAAGCCGTTAACCCTATCCGGCGCCATTTTAAACAAAAAAGCGCACACATATAACACAGCGACAAATAATACCATCGCCTTGATCCCGAAAACAAACGAAAGTCCTTCGCAAACTCCGCCCAAACCTGCCCCGAGCATATTTGAGCCAAAGGCAATAGCCTTATCCGAGCATTCACGTAATGAATAGATAAAGATGATCCCAGCAAAGAATATGGGAATATTCATTATGAGCGCCGCACCGATTGCCTTAAACCAGTAACCGTAAGCATTAAGCGAACTCAAGTTTAAACAATACACCATAAAAAGGGAGAAAAATAATAACCCATAGATAACCGGCATCTTTATTACTTTAACCTTATTAACAAATATATTTGCCAATAGGATAAACAGTAGTATTGCGGAAATCATAACTGCGCTTGCGACCCATGTTGTACCGAATAACAAACCAGCCTTGCTGATATTCTGAAATTCAAGCAACATAAAAGCTGCTCCCAAAAAGAAGAAATGAAGCTGTATTTTTTTATGCCGGAAAAACATAGCCCTGCCGGCAAACACAAAAAGCGCTGCAAGACTCGCCATAATCGCAAGGTATATATTTGGAATACGGGGTTTATGCAGATAAAGATACGGCCAGTCATCGCGGCTTAACAACACCTGCTCTCCTCCTACCGCATAAATATTGCGATTGATATAATCACGCAGAATCTTATTGTCTTCGATGGTCTTATGCAGAGCAGCCATATCGTTACTAACAACAAACATGATGGTGCCACCGCCAAATAGATCTTTTCCGTAAGGGCTGACTAAAAACATCAGAGGCTCGTGGCCAAAACTACTGAATAATGATTCACGAATTCGCTGCGTAAGCCAATCAGTAGTTGTAGCGAAGGTAACCGTTACCATACCCCCCTGCGCTAGCAACGCTTTGGCTTCTTTAAAACTTTCAGTCGTATAGACATAATTATCTAAACGGGTATTAGTATAGTTTGAAGCCAAGCCATGAGAATCAAGCAAGCCAAAACTTATGAGATCGTAACGCTGGCGAGTTTTCTTAAAGAATGAGCGCGCGTCATCAATATGTATCCGGACCTTAGGATCGCTATAGGGCTGCTCAGGATGATACAGCTTGCCAATTTCATAAATGCGTGGATCGATCTCAACCGCATCGATATGCCGTGCGTTATTGCGCAAAGCCCCTGCCGCGTCATTTCCTGCGCCGGCGCCAACAATTAACACCTTGCCGATATCTTTCTTTAGCGTATACGCAATATCATACTGGCCCAATTTAAGCGTTTCGCTGCTGGCAGTTTTGCTAAAATCCAAAACACCATCTAAAAATGCAGGAGAAAGATTCAATAGCTTCATGTAAATAGTGTTATTAACTAAAATCTCATAGCCAAGCTTTACCATACCCCGCTTCTCTTCTCCGACCAGCCCGATAAGACCAAGCTTCTGATATGGCGACCAACGGACAATTCCGGAGACAGCAATATTCGGCTGAACCACGATCATGGAAAAAATATATAATAGAATTGCAACGGGAGCGAAATATTTCTTACGTTCTAAAAATAGTAACGCGAATACCATGCAGATAAAAAGCCAAACCATTGGCGTTGCGCCCAACACAGAAGACCAGCTAAACAGCCAAACTCCCGCGATACTGCCCAGCACATTTACGCTGTACGCAAGAACAATATCCGGATGTTGCTTAAATTGTGTTCCCAAAAGTTGCCCAAGAGGAAAAAAAACAGCAGCAATCATAACAAAGAGAAACAAGGTAAGCGAAATCCCTTGCACGAGATCGAAAACTTTCGGTGCGCTTGGCGGCGACCAAATAATAGCATCTTTAAAACCAGCTAATAAATCAGTGATGCTCCCAAAGGTCGTTGAATGAATCGCAAGGGAGATCACCGCAAGCATTGCCAGACTAAAAAAAATATTATTTTTCTTGGAAGTCAAGCTACATCCGGAGCCCAAACCGATAAAACACCCCAACAGGACTAAATTGCTGACATAGGCAAAAATCCTAATCTCGGTAGAAATCCAACGAATCAGAAATAATTCCATAAATAGAATCCACGCGCTTAGGAAAAATATGCGCCAATTTTCCTTAGTCAACAAGGGCTCACTCATGATAATGTACGCTACGCGTAAACTCTACTGCCTGCTCATAACATTCAAGCGTATCCAAACCAAACAAAAATTCTTCTTGCGGCATAAGATAACCGGCTAAGCGCTCACGCGCCTGGATAAGCGCAGGAAACAAATCCTTGCCAAAATCATATGTCCCTTCATCGGGAATAAATTGCAGAATCTTTGGGTCAACAACATAAATACCAGCATTGATAAAAGGGGTCACAGCGCCTTCGCCCTCAATAAATTCTAGTATTGCATGCGTGACCTGATCAAATCTCACACACCCGCCGGCAATCCCGCTATGCTTATTGCGATCCCGATGAAAAAGAACAATGGTTGCAATCTGATTTCCCAAAGCGTGGAACTTTAAAACCGGCTTAAGGTTACAATTTGAAAAATTATCAGCGTACATAACCACAAAAGGGCCTCGAATATCAGCCCGGATGTCTTTTAAGTCGCCGGCTGAACCACGAAGCCTTTCCTGAACGTGAAAGTGCGGCTGGGTAATATTTTTTTTCGCATGAGTGAAATATTCAATCACTTTTTCTTTTTTATAATACACGGAAACGATGGATTCCGTAATGCCCGCGGCAGCAAGAAGATCCAGATTATGCTCAAGCACCGGCTTGCCGGCAATCACGGCCATGGCCTTAGGGATAGTATCAGTCAAAGGCTTAAGCCGCCTGCCTTCTCCTCCTGCCAATAAGACGCCTATCATTTATAGCTTTCTCATTACATGCGTTTTTATAAAATTCAATGTTTCTTTCAATCCCGCGGCAAGATCAACCTTAGGCTCCCAGCCTAAGCTTCGAGCTAAAGAAATATCTGCTAAAGTAATCTGCGCTTCCCCGGGAAGATCCTGCGCGTACCGAGGCCTCACCTTAACACCCACCAACGAACAAATCAAATCATACATTTCTTGAATGGAAAAATTCTTGCCAGAACCAATATTGTAAATATTGCCATTAGTGCGGTCATCCTGCATGGCTAGCAGATGAAAATTGTTCACATCATCAACATAGACAAAATCCCGGCGCTTCTTTCCATCGCCGTATATAACCGGCTTCCTTTTCTTAAGCAAAGAAATCATAAACGCAGAAAACACCGGCGGAATGCTTCGACGATAGTCTTGGCGCGGCCCATAAACATTAAAATACCTCAAGCCCGTAAGATTCATACCGTACAACCGGATATACGAGCGAGCAAACAGCGATGCTGCTAACTTACTGCACGCATAAAAACTAACTGGTTTCTCTTCGCTTTCCGGAGTAGGAAACAACGAACTTCCTTCATAGATAGCAGAGGTCTCTGCATAGATAACCTTGCGTATCCTCACCGTTCTTGCTGCCTCAAAAACATTAATCGTGCCGGATATATTGCTATCTGCAGTCC
>JAGOIJ010000132.1 GCA_017995695.1 Candidatus Omnitrophota bacterium
ATCAATATCCTCCGGCTTCGTCCATCTGCCAAGGGTTATGCGCAATGACCCATGGGCTATTTCATGCGATAAGCCAATAGCCAGCAAAACGTGCGACGGCTCAAGGGAGGTTGAGGTGCAGGCAGAGCCAGTGGAGGCTGCGATGCCGATCATATCAAGATTAAGCAAGATGGACTCTCCCTCGATATACTGGATAGAAAAATTAACGTTGTTGGGCAGGCGGGAAGTGCGGTGGCCATTTAAATATACTTCAGGGATATAGCTCTCAATGCCTTTGATTATTTTATCACGCAAGGCGCTCTGAAATTTAGCCTCATCAGCCATACGCTCCTTACAAAGCTCAATTGCCTTACCTAAGCCAACAATCCCAGGCGTGTTATGCGTTGAGGCGCGCCTGCCTTTTTCCTGATCTCCTCCGCGTAAGAAAGTTTCCAGGCGGGTGCCTTTACGAACATATAAAGCGCCAACTCCCTTAGGGCCATAAAATTTATGCGCAGCAAGCGAAAGCAAGTCAACGTTCAGCTCCTGCACGTTCACCGGGATGTGACCTACAGTCTGCACAGCATCAGTATGAAAATAGATGCCCTTTTCTTTTGCAATCAAACCGATATCGGCAATAGGCTGGATCGTGCCAATTTCATTATTGGCATGCATAATAGAAATAAGGATTGTTTTATCCGTGATGGCATCTTTGACCGCTTGAGGGTCGACTAATCCCTGCTTGTCAACGCCGACCGTCGTAACCGTGAAGCCATACTTTTCAAGAAATTTACATGGCTCACTCACGGCATGATGTTCGATTGCGCTGGTGATAATATGCTTTCCTTTTTGCTCAAGGGCGCGCGCAACACCAATAATCGCATAATTATCGGCCTCTGTCCCCCCTGAGGTAAAGACGATCTCATCCGATCGCGCGCCAATAAACGTTGCCAAGGTTTCGCGCGCATCCTCCATCCCCTTCTTGGCCTCCTGCCCATACGCATGGATGCTTGAGGGGTTGCCGAATCGCTCAAACCAAAATGGCTCCATGGCTTTAATTACTTCTGGATCAGTAGGGGTGGTTGCCGCGTAATCGAAATATATTTTTTTCATGTCTTTACTCCCTCGTTCATGCTCCCCGTTCGATATCCTTCTAAATCTATGGTAACGTATTGATATCCCAAGCTTTTTAATCGTGTTGAAATAGCAGCGCGCTTCTTAATCAACGCAGGAATATCGCGGGAATCAACCTCAATCCTGCACAACCCGTTGTAATGACGCACGCGCACCTGCTTAAACCCAAGCCCCTTCACATAGAGCTCTGCTGCATTAATCCGTTTCAATAAGCGCGGCGTGATGGCCACGCCATAAGGAATACGCGAAGCAAGGCAAGCCAATGACGGCTTATGCGCCGTTGCTAAACCCCTCATTTGACTCATGCGCCGAATATCTTCTTTAGTAAAACCTGCTTCCTGCAGCGGAGAACACACGCCTAATTCATGCTTGGCAATACTGCCGGGGCGGATATCATTCTTGTCAGAAACGTTGCTTGCGTCAACAACATAGTTAAGCTTATTGCGCCGGGCAATCTTTTTTAATTGAGAAAAAAGCTCCTTCTTGCAAAAATAACAACGGTTAAGAGGATTCTGGCGAAAACGCTTTTCGCGTAATTCATGCGTGCGAATAATACGATGCCGCACACCTAATGTTTTGGCAAATTCCTTGGCGCAACGCAACTCTTCTTTTGGATAGGTTTCTGAATTTGCGGTTACGGCAAGAAGCTTGCTGGTCGGCAACACTTCGCTTGCGACGTGCAAGAGAAAACTGCTATCGACTCCAGCAGAAAATGCTACCACCATTGATCCCATATCGCGGATGCGTTGCTTGAGGCGGGATAATTTGTTCATGCAAAACTCAACAGAAGCTAGAGCGCGATAATCTCTTTAACTTCGGGAACTTCCTGCTTCAAGATTCGCTCTACGCCATTCTTCAAGGTCATTTGCGACATCGGGCAGCAGCCGCAGCTTCCGGTGAGCTTCAACTTAACGATACCATCAGCGGATACATCCACCAATTCCACATTGCCACCATCTGCCTGCAGCATCGGTCTAATTTTATCCAGCGCCTTTTCAACTTTGTCTCTCATTAAATCCTCCCGGTTAGTGTTTCATTTGATATATTATACCATAACCGCAGGCTAATGTAACTAGCGTTTAAAGATATAATCTCGTACCTGTACCCCTCCTGGTAGAGGCAGGGACACAGGTACAATCTTGATTTCTTAAACGCTAGACAAGGAGGGGGAGGATTTCAGAAATTGGTTGGCCCGTGCGGATGCCAAGTGAGCGGGCAGCAGACGTGCAAGAGTGGACCGTTGCTTTTAAAGCGTCATCGATATTTGAAACACCAACCACCACAACGGCAGCGTCATTGAACTTCTCAGCAACCTCAAGATTCAGGTAGCCGCACATAATGTACCCGCGCTCGCCGCGCAAAAGCACAAAACTCTTACTCTGCAGCTTAATCGAAAAACCTTCAATGGTTTTATTGCCAACTGATATAGTGCGATGCTCGGCGTTCATAGCTATATTTTTGAAAGCACAAAGAGTGCGTTTGCCGCAAAAAGATTAGGCCAAACATACACCTGCGTTTTCTTGCCTAAATAGAAAGCCTTCTCGATTTTAATATTTTTATGCCGGCAAAAATCCTTGAAATCAGAGATACTTAAGAATTTTCGGTTAGGCGTATCGTTCCAACGATACGGCAACGATGAAGTAACCGGCGCCTTGCCGCGAAAGGTGAGCATCCAGCGCGCCTGCACAAAGGCAAAATTAGGAAAACCAACTATAACTTGTTTACCGACGCGCAACGCTTCTTTTATAACAAGATCAACGTTCTTTACCTGTTGCAGGCTTTGATTAATAATTACGTAATCAAATGATTTATCCGGGTATTCTGGCAAGCCGCTGTCAATATCGCCGTGAAACACGCTTAAACCCTTGGCCACACAGGCATAGATCGCCTGATCATCTAATTCAATACCTTGCACCGACGCATGCTTCTCATTAGCAAGCAAAAACATAAGATCTCCGGTGCCGCAACCCAGATCAAGCACCTGGGCATCCGGCTTAATGATGCTACTTATAATCTGATAATCAAGAGGTATGTTCATATTTATCGCCGATTTAAAATACTTTTTCTACACCTGCAGAACAGGTGGCTTGGCTGCCACCCGGCCAAAGCGGATTGGCCGGTGTGCCTCATCTGAGGCAAGGACCCGCAAGCCTTATTTTGCCACGCGATAACCGTGGAATGTCTTACTTAAAAAATGCTTAATCAAATGCGTTTCTTCATCAACCTCAAGCAAAAAAGCGTCATGACCATACGTAGAGTTTACTTCACAATAGGTCGCATCAACTCCCCTGATCTTTAATTGACGCGCTATCTCCTGCGACTGATACGCAGGATACAGCCAATCTGACTTAAAGGCAATCACGAGGAAGCGCACATTAATACGCTTACCCTTGGGAATCAGCTTGTCCCCGGAGAGATCAAAATAATCCATGGCCTTGGTGATATACAAATACGAATTCGCATCAAAGCGTTTCACAAAATTCTCTCCGCGGTAACGCAGATAACCCTCAACCTCAAAATCAGCGTTAAACTTGAAGCTGTAATCTTTATCCTTGAGCCGACGGGAGAATTTCTCCTCCATGGATTTATCGCTCATATAAGTGATGTGACCGATCATGCGCGCAACAGCCAGGCCGCGATCCGGCTCTTGCAAACCATAGTAGTCGCCATTGTTCCACGCAGGATCAGCCATGACAGCTTGCCTGCCTACTTCATCAAACGCAATCTGCTGCGGCGAATGTTTCAAAGCTGTCGCAATCGGTATCGCAGACTGAATTCGTTCAGGAAATAACGCCACCCACTCTAATACCTGCATACCACCCATGGAACCGCCGATCACGCATAAAAGCTTCTCAATACCCAGATGATCAATAAGCAGTTTCTGCGCCTTGACCATATCCGCAACCGTGATCACCGGAAACCGTAACGCGTATGACTTATTTGTTTTTGGATTAATCGATGCAGGGCCGGTTGAGCCCTTACAACCGCCGATCACATTCGAGCAGATCACGAAATATTTTGCCGTATCTAATGCCTTGCCCGGGCCAATGAGCGCATCCCACCATCCCGGGTCTTTATCGCCCTCATGAAACCCTGCGGCGTGCGCATCGCCGGAAAGCGCATGCAATACCAAAATAGCGTTGCTCTTTTCCTTGTTCAACTCGCCGTACGTTTCATACGCAAGCGTCACCGGCCCTAGTTTTTGCCCGGAATCAAGTTTCAATTCATCAGGAAAAGTAACAGTGCATGGCTTGACTATACCTAAACTTTTTTCTTTTATCATTGCTACTCCCTAACTTAAAAACTCCTGATACAGCCACGTAGAAAGATAGCGGTCTCCGGCGCTGGGAAACACGATCACAATCGTCTTACTGTGCGACTCTTCTCTTTTGGCGACCTCAAGCGCAGCCCACATAGCAGCCCCGCTTGATATCCCTACAAAAATACCTTCTTCGCGCGCCAATCGTTTCGCATACTCGCCTGCCACTTCGTGCTTAACCGTAATAATTTCATCGATCAGCTCACGCTTCAATATACCGGGAACAAAACCTGCGCCAATACCTTGGATTTTATGCGGCCCAGGCTTACCTCAGGAAAGCACCGGAGAATCAGCAGGCTCAAGACCAATAATTTTTACGCCAGG
>JAGOIJ010000133.1 GCA_017995695.1 Candidatus Omnitrophota bacterium
GGAGTATACCCCGCAGCAGATATCCGCGTTTATCTTGCAAAAGATTAAACAGGATGCTGAAGCATATCTGGGAGATAAGGTAGAAGAGGTCGTGATTACGTGTCCTGCCTACTTTGATGATAATCAGCGGACTGCAACTAAAGATGCTGGTGAAATCGCCGGATTAAAAGTGTTGCGTATTATTAATGAGCCTACCGCTGCGTGTCTTGCCTATGGCTTGGAAAAGTCGCAAAAAGAGCAAAAGATTATGGTTTTTGATTTAGGCGGCGGGACCCTCGATGTTACCATTATGGAAATGGCGCAGGGTGTTTTTGAAGTAAAGTCAACTTCAGGCGATACGCAGCTGGGCGGCACGGATATGGATGCTGCTTTGATTGAATATATAGCCGGGCAATTCAAACGCGAAACAGGTATTGATTTGCGCAATGATAAAATGGCGATGCAGCGTTTGCGTGAAGCTGCTGAAAAAGCAAAGGTTGAGTTATCCTCAACCGTGACCACGGATATCAATCTGCCGTTTATCACTGCGGATTCAACAGGTCCTAAGCATTTGACCATGCCTATTGGTAGGGCGAAGCTTGAAGAGCTTATTTCTCCGATAGTTGATCGCTGTAAGCATCCCATGGAGCAGGCGCTTTCCGACGCTAAGCTTACGTCTAATGATATTGATCGCATTATCATGGTTGGCGGACCGACGCGTATGCCGATTATCCAGAAATTTGTTGAGGATTTTGTCGGTAAAAAGATTGAGCGCGGCGTTGACCCGATGGAATGCGTTGCATTAGGAGCGGCAATCCAGGCTGCGATTATCAAGGGCGATGTTAAGGATGTGTTATTGTTGGATGTCACTCCTTTATCACTGGGGATTGAAACATTGGGCGGCGTGAATACTAAGCTCATTGAAAGAAATACCACTATTCCGACTAAAAAGAGCCAGATTTTCTCTACCGCGGCAGATAATCAGACAGCGGTCACTATCCGCGTTTTGCAAGGCGAACGCGCTATGGCTAATGATAATGTGGAGTTGGGAAGATTTGATTTGGTTGGTATCCCTCCAGCGCCACGCGGCGTTCCCCAGGTTGAGGTTGCCTTTGATATTGATGCCAACGGCATCGTGCATGTTTCAGCAAAAGATCTGGGCACCGGTAAGGAGCAGTCGATCCGCATAACTGCGCCGAAAAAGCTTTCCAAGGAAGAGATCGACAAGATGGTGAAGGATGCGGAGAAATTTGCTCAGGATGACGCAAAACACAAAGAAGAGATTGAGTTAATTAATCAAGCTGATAATCTTGTGTATGCGACTGAAAAATCATTGAAAGATTACGGCGATAAGGTTAGCCAGGCAGAGCGCTCTGCAATCGAAACTGGCCTGAATGATCTTAAGGCCGCTATAAAGGATAAAAACGTAGAACGTATTAAAAAAGGTATGGAAGATGTAACCAAGGTTTCTCACAAGCTAGCTGAAGAGATCTATAAGCAGACTGCGGCAAAACAGCAGGGGCAGGCACATGCCGGGGCGCAAGGACAGCAAGGCGGTGCGCGTTCTGGCCAGGATGAGGCCCAAGCAGAGCCGAAGGATCAGAAAAAAGACGACGATATTATTGATGCGGAGTTCAAAGAAGAAGACGGAAAGAAATAAAGTATTGAGTATAGAGTATTGGGTATTGATGTCGAAGGGTAGATGTTTTTGACGCAATACTCAATACTCTCGACTTAATACAATAAGACAATGTCAACTAAGCGCGATTATTATGAAATCTTGGGAGTGAAGAAAAACGCAAGCCTTGATGAAATAAAAAAGGTTTATCGCGAGCTTGCGTTGCGTTTTCACCCTGATCGCGTTCCTCATGAACAGAAGAAGGAAGCAGAAGAAAAGTTTAAGGAGATTTCCGAAGCCTACGCAGTCCTATCAGATTCTCAAAAGCGGGCGCTCTACGATCAGTATGGTCATTCAGGCATAGATCAAAAGTATGCTTATGAAGATATCTTTAAGGGCGCTGATTTTGGCAGTGTTTTCCAGGATCTCGGCGATTTCGGGCTGGGAGGGGGAATCTTTGAGCAGATTTTTAGCGATTTGGGATATGACATGTTCGGCGGCCACGGCAAAGGCCGGGGAGGGCGAGAGCGTCGAGGAAGGGATCTTGAGATTTCCGTGCGCATTACCTTGGAGGAGGCTGCGACCGGGATTGAGAAGACCATTAATCTTCCGCGCTATGAAACGTGCGAAACGTGCCAGGGTAGCGGCGCAAAACCTGGCTCAAAGAAAATTACCTGTCCGCAATGTAAGGGAAGCGGCAGGGTGGTTATGTCGAGCGGTTTTTTCCAGATGGCCCAGGCGTGTCCGCGCTGTTCTGGAGAAGGAAGCATGGTGCAATCGCCCTGTACGGATTGCCATGGTGAGGGCAGAAGTAAGGTTACCCGTAAGATAAAAGTTAAGATTCCCGCTGGTGTTGACAATGGATCCCAGTTGAGAATTCGGGGGGAGGGTGAGGCGGGCACGGCAGGTCGCGGGGATTTATATGTTGCCATTGAGGTTGAGACGCACGAAATCTTCAAAAGACACGACAATGATTTATTGACCGAAATAACTATAAGTTTACCAAAAGCGATTCTTGGCGCAGAGGTAGAGGTTCCTACGCTTTCGGGTAAGGTGAGCATGAAGATTCCCGCAGGCACGCAGAGCGGGAAAGTTTTTCGTTTGCATGAGAAAGGTATCCCTGATGTGCATGGCAGGGGCAATGGCGATGAATTAGTCCGGGTTACGGTTGATATTCCTTCGCGTTTGAGTGCTCAACAACGGCAACTCATTGAGGAGTTTGCACGGCTTTCCGGCGAAGATGTGGACAGAGAGTCGATAGGAGATAAGATTAAGAAAGCGTTTCGTTAATGAGTATTTAGTTTTCAGTTATTAGTTAATTGTAAGATGTTACGAATGTAGTGTTCAGGAGGGAGAATGTAATGCCAACATATGAGTACGAATGTTTAAAGTGCGGGTATACTTTTGAGGCATCTCAAAAGATGACTGATAAGCCATTGTCCACTTGCCCTAAGTGTAAGCAAAAAGTTAAACGCTTAATCAGTAGCGGCGCAGGGATTATTTTTAAGGGTTCCGGTTTTTACGCTACGGATTACCGCAAGTCTGGAAAGTCTGACGCGCAGCGCACGTGTCCCAAGAGCAAGGAAGGATGCGATGGCTGCAAACAAGGCCAATAAATTTTCTCTTCTTTTTTTTCTAATCTATTGGCTTCCTGTCGCGCTCTATGCTATAATAATTTTTTCTGTATCTTCGATCCCGGGTGAAGCTATCCCGTATGTTTTCAGTTTTCAGGATGTGGTGTTTCATATTATTGAATATGCGATCTTTGCGTTTCTATTGAATCGGGCTTTTAAGGCGCAATTTCCTGCCTATGGATACGCAAGGCGCGTTAAGTGGGTATTCTTGCTTATTGCGTTATATGCTTTAACTGATGAGTTTCATCAGTCATTTACTCCTGAACGCTATTCCTCGCTAACTGATGTAGCGTTTGACATGACGGGAGTATTATTAACGAATATATTTTATCGATGACGAAGGTAAAAGCGTTCAAGGGTTTATTATTCAATCAGAAGAAAATTCCCGATCTCGCTTCCGTTGTATGTCCTCCCTATGATGTGATTTCCCCTGCAAAGCAGCAAGCATTGCATGAGCGGGATCCACACAACCTCATCCACATTTTATTATCTAACGATGTGTCATCCGACGATAAGTACAAATTGGCTGGCGCTCGATTCCGCGCATGGGTTGAGGAGGGTATTTTTGTTCAGGACGCGATGCCCAGCATTTATTTTTATAGTCAGCAATATACTCTGAAAGGCGAAAAAAGGACGCGTTTAGGTTTTATTGCCCTGTTGCGTCTCGGTGACAGCAAGTCTTCGGCAGTGTACGCCCATGAACACACGCGTGCTGCACCTAAGGAAGACAGGCTTAAATTGCTGCATGCTGTGCGCGCGAACCTAAGCCCCATTTTTGTGCTCTTTCCTGACAAGAAACGGGTGATCCAAAGCATCTGGGAGAATATTGCTTCCTTTGGCAAACCATGCATTGATATCGTGGATGAAGATAGGATTGTTCATAAGGTCTGGAGGATAAGCGCTCCGGAATTACTGGAGAAGATCCAGGTCAGAATGGAAGGCGAGGACATTTTTATTGCTGACGGCCACCATCGTTACGAGGTGGCTTGTTTGTTCCGTGACGCGATGCTGAAGGAGTCTGGCGCAACGACCGGTGAAGAATCGTTTAACTATGTGTTGGCCTATTTTACCAATACCGACCTTAAAGGGCTAACCGTGTTGCCGATTCATCGTTTAATTAAAGTTGGCAATGATTTTAATCTTAATCGTTTCTTTGAGCAGTTGAAGCCTTATTTTGACGCCGAAGAGATCAAAGATAAAACGAGATTTTTCTTTCTGCTTGAGAAAAGCGGGCAGACAGAGCACGTGATCGGCATGTATAAGCAGGGGCGATTTTGGCTGCTTCGTTTAAAAAACGTTAAGGTATTAGACAAAAGTATTTCTGAAAAGCCAAAAGAGTACCGTTCGCTTGATGTAGCTATCCTTAATTACGTTATTCTGAAAGAGTGTCTTGGCGTGGATGTGGCCAGTAAAGGTGATGTGGCATTCGACCCAGATCCTGAAGCATTGATTAAGGCAGTGGATAATGAGACTGCTACTATGGGGTTTTTCCTAAACC
>JAGOIJ010000134.1 GCA_017995695.1 Candidatus Omnitrophota bacterium
GAATGATTTCAATTCTTTCTACTTGATGCAGCGGTATTTGGGTCCAATCAACGCCGCTTAAATCAACAGCGTTGGTCCGTCTTCCGTCAATAAGCACCAAGGTATTCATGCCGTCATTTTCCCCAAAGCCGCGCGAGCCGACATTGGCTTTGGCGGTATTGCCGTACCAATCTTGGATCATGAGGTTTGTTTTTTCCCGTAAAAGACCAACAATGCCCGACGCATGCGATTGAATGACTTCTTGCTGAGTGATGACAGTTAGGCTTGAGGCGATCTTGCTGATCTGTTGAGCGTAGCGCAGTGGCGTAACCACGATCTTATCAAGCGTAATCTCCTGCTGCTCATCGCCCAAACGTATCGGATCGTTTGGCGTGCGCTGTTGCTCATCGCCCAAATGTATCGGATCATTTGGCGTGCGCTGTTGCGCAGCGCTAGCCGTTGTTGCGATAAACAGTACTATTGCTATCCCTGTTACTCCGGTAAATCGTTTCATTTCCTTACTCTCTTTCTCGGACGTAAAATAAAAAACCCTTAACGACATAGTTTGTCATTAAGGGTATACCCGGGTATCTTCACCCTCATGGCCTTATCCGCGAGCCACGGTTTTTTTGGTGCGATAAACGTGTTAAGATTAGGTGTTCTGACTTAAGAGATCAACCTACTGATCCGCGCCTTCCTATCTCATTAAGACAGTGGCTTACTGCGGATGTTCGTACCTCTTTACAGCAGCGGGACTGTGGCCGATTTGCACGGCCTTCCCTAATATCAATACGTTATTTATTTTCTTAAAAGAACAAAAGCTAACTTGCTTCCTTTTACGCGCTGGGCAATAAATTCGTATGCGCCGAAAAATACTGCGCTATACGCAAGCGTTGAAACGGTGAAATCGCGTAAAAACGGGATCGCCATGATGTAACAATCGAATAAACCTTGCAATGTCTTTGGATACCAACCCATAGCCCAGACACCAAAGTTTGAAATTACAAAGAAAAGTAATGATGCTGCGCATGAGCCGATCATGATGCGTGTCAATGTGCGTTGTTGTTTAATCCATAATCCTATCATGGCAGTAAGTATAAAGCTGCCCCAGGTAAAGGCAACGACATCGTGCATTCCTATAAATATATCGCTTACCATCATAAGGGCAAGTGGCAGCATTAGCGCAACGTTACGTTTTAAATACACGGAGCCAAAGAGTGCGATCGCTGCGACAGGTGTCACATTGGGCGCATGTGGAGCAAATCGTAAAACAATACCGATAATGATCAAACTTAAAGCCAACATAGTTCCTCCTCGTTTCTTTATTTGCGAGTATATTAATGCCGATTTATTTTTCTGTCAAGAAGTATTTGAACAGCAGTTTACGCCAATTTATCGCTGTGGTGACAGCGCACTTGGCCCTCCGATGGGCCAAGGTGCATGATACATTTGGGCGTTAAGCAGCAGCGCACGCCAATCCATCCGATAGGATTGGGCGTTAAGCAGCAGCGCACGCTATTCAGAAAAAGCAAGGTAGCCCATGACAATCATGTTTGCTAAAGGGATAATCATCAGTACGCCAAGCCAGCCTGGCTTATTGCGGGCAAGGGCAATCTTGTACCAAAAAAAGATGGTTAAAGCAACGGTTGCCAGTGTGCCGACAATGGGTATCAATCCGATAAAAAATGTAAGCAGCCACCAGTAGCTTAGTGAAGCAATCTTGCACATTAAAAATGCGTTGGCAATCGGGATCCAGGCAAGCCATGCCGGCTCAACGGAAGTTTTCTTAGCGATAAGAAAAAGGCATAAAGATGAATATACATATCCCGCTAGCGCAATAACAAGAATAATCACAAAGAAAGCGCCAAAAACAGCAATGAATTTTTCAATCTGTTCATTTGAGAGCGAAGGAGTTTTCCCTGATTGTTTAAGGAGCTCCGTAAGTAAGTTTTTAAAGAAATCATTTTTGCTTGTTGTCTGCGAGGTTGGTTTTGTGATGAACTTTGTTCTGGTAGAAAGCCTCAATGTTTGCCCATTAACGTCAAGCTCGATATCATTCTGGCCTATGCGTGTGACTGTTGCTCCATTTATCGTATCGCCCTCCCTGACAATCTTGTTATTAATGATGGCATAATAATCAGTATCGGATCGGAATATCCCCTGCGCTGTAAGCGTGGGAAGTTCAGGGGTAGGTGTTTCCGGCGCAGAGGTCTTTTCAATAACCCTGACGGTATTGCTGATAAGTGGTGAAGGCGCCATGAGGGTTTGGTTGTTGATCGCTGTAATTCCGTCAAGAAAATAGGTGACGGTAGTTCCGCTAATCTCAATTTTTACCTGTCCTTCAGCTTTTTCAACAATTGTTCCTTCGATGATAGTCCCATCTTTTAGAGTGATGGTATCAGCGTGAAGAAACAACGGCATAACCATAAAACATAGCGTAAGAAATAATAGACGTTTCATAGGTGCTCCTTTGCGGGTTGTGGTAAACGTTTCTGATTATTCATTCGCCGGCAAGGTTGCGAGGTGATTTCTCCTCCTTGTTTGATCGTAAATATTTTGCTGTTTATGGTATCACATCGTAAGGGCAGAGCGCTTATTGAATATCCATCCGTTGAGAAATGTTTAATCAAGAAATAGCCGCAGGCGCTTGCCTCCGGTATCCTTTCGTTTTGTAGTTGTTGTTCAGATATCGGATAGGTGGCTTGGTGGCGCATTGCGTAGTTTTCGAGTATGGTCGAATAATCGCGAAGCTTTTTCTGCGCGCATGCTTGTTGGGCATTGCCTTTGGCGCGGATGAGATTAGGGATTGCGATTGCGGCAAGCAAGATCGTAAATAAGAAAACAAAAGAAATAATCGGTATACCAATAGCTGCGGCGAGAAAACAGCCAAACTTAGGAGGGATGAGGAGTTTTCCTTCATTGATTTTTTTGGCAATAGTATAGGCATCAACAATGCCTAATATCCAGGGTATCACCAGCCAGCCAAAAAGGAAGATTACCATCCCCTTTGCTATCTGTCCGTTATAGAATTGCCCTAATCCCGGAATGATGAAGCTGAGGATTGCCGCAAGCGCCGGCGAACGTCCTTCCTGCTTTTTCCCTTCGGGAGCGTGAGCCGCACATTCCCGACAATAATTTTCATCCTTGAAGCGTATCTGGCATAGCGCGCAGATTGGTTTACCACAACGGTTACAATTTGCAACCGCGCTCTTGTCTAAGTGTATGGAGCAGTTCATGGATTCACCTCTTTAGTATTGGTAAGGGCAAATAGATTAAATCGATCGTCAATGCGGGCGATAAATTTCATATTGAGGGTGCGAAAGAAAATGCCAAAGGGCAGCATGATAAGGAAATATAGTATCCACAATGCCATGGCAACAGCAATGAAAATGATAGCCGCAATAATGACGAGGATGATATTAAATGGCTGAGGGATAAATTTATAGCCGAGCGTTCCGATCATCACAACGATGACCGTCGGGATTATCCACATAAGAACAATTGCCATATTGAGAAACCCGAGAATGAGCCAAGAGCAGAAACTCAATCCGATCTTGACTAAGCCGTATTTAATACACGTGTTGATGTGAAGTTTAAGGAGCGCAACGGTTGCGCGCCACGCCGGTTTCACGGTAGTTTGTTCTTTACACATTATTATGGTAAGAAAGTCGTTGATGAGAAATGTTATTATCATGCCAATGGGAATTAATAAGCAGAATGCTGCAACAAACGGAATACAGGCAAGCGCTATGGTTTTGAAGCCAACGGCAGGATGATAATTAAAAGCCCCGAGCGTATACAAGCGAACAATGCAGCCTCCTATGATGAGTGCAATGAAGAAGGAAAAAATTGTTTGTACCGCAAGACTAAGCCAAAAATATGATTGGGCGCTTGCGTGAAAGCGTTTAAACGGCGCTTTGATTGAGGCATCATTGTTGCGTATGCCATCGAGAAAAATAAAGACGAAATGCGCGTGCAGCCAAGTAAAAAAGATTACTAAGGCTGAAACAATGATGATCGCAATAATGGCCGCCCCCACGATAATCTTAATCGCAAGCGATCTTGATAGCCAGGGTAGCCGTTTCTGTACGCTTGTTTTAATCTGGCGTAACGATTCCTGAAATGATGGGCTTGCTTGCGTAGCATCTTTGCCGGCAATGGCGCAACTTTTTGCCGTGCTCTGCGATTTTTTGGCGGAAGGACTTTCCCGAGGTAGATTCAGATTAAAGCTCCCGCCTCCATATAACACGCCGGCAAGGAAGGCAATAAAACAAAAGGTGAGCCATTTTTTTAAACGAAAGGGTTTAAATAAAATTACCTTGGTCCATTCCAAAGATGCGCTGACCAGCTCCATGAAATTAACCATGGTCCCTCCTTTTAGAATTCAATGCCTTTTCGCGCGCCCATACCTTTTCGAAAATAGTGTTTGATTTCACGTATCTCGCTTACCAGATCAGCTTGTCGGATAAGCGCAGCGGGCGCCTTGCGACCTGTTAAGATGAGTTCGGTTTTGGGGTGTACGCGTTTGATCAAGTTGAGTACCTCATCAAGCGCAATGAGTTTGTAGTAAAGAGCTATCGTTATTTCATCCAGGATAATCATCTGGTAATGGTTCAAACTCATAGCGTGTTGTACTAGCTTCAGGCCTTTTTGAGCGCATTGCCTATCGAAGGTTGTTGGTCTTTGTCGGATAAAGCATCGCCGGCCGCACTGATTAATGCTGATATTGTTCAGTTTCTTA
>JAGOIJ010000135.1 GCA_017995695.1 Candidatus Omnitrophota bacterium
TTATTTTCCTCCTGTTGCCTGAGCCTTACCAACTTTTTTCTTTACATACTCGCCGACAAAACGGATCCCTTTACCTTTATAAGGTTCCGGAGGATAGAATGCCCTTATCTCATGAGCAACCTCACCCACCTTTTCCTTATCAATCCCGCGCACAACGATCTGCGTTAATTTCGGCGTCTCAATCTTAATACCTTCAGGGATAGGATAGTTGATCGGGTGCGAAAACCCCAGCTGCATCGTCAGCGCATTATTCACGATCTGCGCCTTAAACCCAACACCGATAATCTCTAATTCCTTGACATAACCTTCGGTTACTCCCTTAATCATGTTCACAATGAGCGCCCGATACAGGCCATGCAGCGATTTCACCGTTTTTATCTCCGATGTTCTGCTCACCACAACCTGGGTATCTTTTAATTCCAGATTAATGCGGTCATTCACGGTCAGCGAAAGCTTTCCCTTAGGTCCCTCGATAACAATAGTCCTGCCGTTAATCGCAGCCTTTACGTCCTTCGGAACTGTTACTGGTTTTTTCCCGATTCTTGACATGCTTCCTGCTCCTACCAAATATAGGCGATAACTTCTCCGCCGACGTTTTGTGTGCGCGCCTGCGAATCAGTCATAATGCCTTTTGATGTTGAAACGATCGCTAATCCTTTGCCTCTTAATACATAAGGTATCTTTGCATGCTTTACATACGTGCGCACGCTCGGTTTAGAAATTTTTCGGATGTTGCGGATTGCTGACTTCCCGCCGCTATATTTCAAATACACCCTCACTAAACCTTGCCTCTTATCATCAATAAGCTTAAAGTTATCGATGTAGTTCTCTTGTTTTAAGATCTCCATAATGGCCTTAACTGAATTAGAAGAAGGTATATCGAGATTTTCCTTCTTAGCCATGATAGCATTGCGGATCATTGCAAACACATCTGCAATTAAATCAGTACGCGACATGTGAACTCCTTACGGTTACCAGCTTGCTTTCTTCACACCCGGGATCATGCCCTGCCAGGCTAATTCCCTGAAGCAGATACGGCACAATTTGAAACGGCGAATATACCCGCCAGACCTGCCGCAGATATTGCAGCGGTTATACTGACGAGAAGAAAACTTGGGTGTCCTTTTCCAGCGTGCTATTTGTGAATTTTTTGCCATAGGTTATTTGGTCTCAAAGGGCATGCCAAAAAGTACTAGCAGCCGTTTTGCCTGTTCATGCGTTTTTGCGTTTTTAATTACAAAGGTAATATCCATTCCCTGGGCGCGGCTAATGCGGTCGTATTCAATCTCAGGAAAAATAGTCTGTTCATTTAAGCCAAGCGTGTAGTTTCCCGCAGCATCAAATGAGGTGTCAGGCACCCCACGGAAATCGCGGATACGCGGCAGGGCAATGTTTAACAGTCGGTCAACAAACTCATACATCATCGCGCGGCGCAACGTGACCTTGCAGCCGATAGGGCTGTTCTCTTTAATCTTAAAATTCGAAATAGCTTTTTTTGCGCGACGCAAAATCGGCTTTTGTCCGGTAATCATACCCATCTCATCCATGGCCTTATCGAGGATTTTCACATCCTGCAATGCCTCCCCCACGCCCATATTCACCACCACTTTCTCAAGACGGGGGACTGCCATTTTGTTTTTCAATTTAAACTCATCCATCATCTGGGGGACGATCTCGTTTCTATATTTTTCAAGCAATCGACAAGCCATATTAAAGCACCTCTTGACATGATTTGCAGTACCGTGTTTTTGTTTTATCCTCTAAAATCTTAAAACCGACGCGCGCAGGCCGATTACACTGTTTACAAACCAACATAATATTAGCCAAGGAAATTGGTTTTTCAATAGAGATAATGCCGCCCTGCTGGTCCTGGCGAGTCTGCCGTTTGTGCTTTTTAACCATATTAATCCCCTCAACCAATGCACGGCTTTGATCTGTGAAAACCTGCAGGACCTTTCCTTTTTTGCCGAGATCTTTTCCTTTTACTACCTGAATGATATCATTTTTGCGAATCTTTAACATTAAATCACCTCTGGAGCAAGCGAAATAATTTTTGTGAAATTTTTATCGCGTAATTCGCGGGCTACAGGCCCAAAAACGCGCGTGCCCCGCGGATTAGACTGGGCATCAATAAATACGATTGCATTACGGTCAAAACGTAACAAAGAGCCATCATTACGGCGAATGGCATTCGTGGTCCTCACTACAACCGCAGAGGCAACCTCGCCCTTCTTTATGGCAGCATCAGGGACGGACTCTTTCACATTCACCTTGATGATATCGCCCACATCAGCGAATTTTCGTTCCTTGCGGCCTAAAACGCCGATCATCGCAGCTTTTTTAGCTCCGGTGTTATCTGCAACATCTAAAACTGAACGTAATTGAATCATTGTTGCTCCTCTTTTAATTCCACGTGGGGCAAGGCCGCTTTTTTCACAACCTGCAATAAACGAAAATGCTTATCCTTAGAAAGCGGTCTTGTTTCCTGAATACGCACAGAATCTCCCATCTTGGCAATGCCTTGCTCATCGTGAGCCTTATAATTCTTGTAACGCTTTGCAATGCGGCCATATTTCTCGGAAGACGCCATGCGCATCACGCGCACGAGGATCGTTTTTTGCATTTTGTCGCTAATGACTTTACCAATAAATTCTTTTCGTTTACCCATAGTTTTATCCCGTTACTTATGCTTGCTGCTTAGTTGATTGTGTTTTTGAAGCGTTCAATAGCGTTAATACCCTCGCTATATCCCTCTTCAGCAGTCCGAACTTGTGCGGTTTCTCAACAGTCCCTGCATAACGCTGTAAATTTAATTTATGCAACTCTTCCTTAAGGGCCTTTGCCTTTTGTTCAAGCTCAACGCGTGAAAGATTGATCAATTCTTTGGTTTTCATGGTTATTTATGTGTCCTGGTAATAAACTTTGTTCTTAATGGCAGCTTATACGCTGCGAACCTGAAACAACGTTTGGCGTACGCCTCTGGCACGCCGCCGAGCTCAAAGAGAATCCTGCCGCGCTTAACTACGGCTACCCAATGATCTAAATCTCCCTTGCCCTTGCCCATGCGCACTTCCGCGGGTTTCTTGGTAATCGATTTGTCAGGAAAAATGCGGATCCACATCTTTCCGCCCTTATGCAACTGACGGGCAAGGATAACACGCACAGCTTCGATCTGATTATTCTTGATCCAACCATTTTCCAGGACCTTTAAGCCAAATTCTCCGAACGCAAGCGTTGCCCCGGTTGTTGCGACACCGCGACGTTGACCTTTTTGTAATTTCCTATATTTTACTCGTTTGGGCATTAAAACCATGGTGTACCTACTCCTCGGCTAAATCACTGCTGTTGTTGTTTAGCTTGCTGCTGAACTTCTTCCTGCTGTAAACCTGGCCTTCCTAAAATATCACCCTTATAAATCCACGCCTTGATCCCGATCAATCCGTATGTGGTTAAGGCCTCCGTAATACCGTAGTCAATATCAGCGCGCAGTGTAGATAATGGAATCTTGCCTTGTTTGTACGTTTCGGTACGCGACATTTCTGCGCCGCCTAACCTACCTGCTGCGGTAACCTTGATCCCCTTAGCCCCGGAATTCATTGTCTGCTCAAGGGAGCGCTTAATCGCGCGGCGGAAGGCAACGCGCCGTTCAATTTGCAGCGCAATATTTTCCGCAACGAGCTGGGCATCAAGCGTCGGTTGCTTTACTTCTTCAATATCTATTGAAACTTCTTTCTTCAGCAATGAATTCAAGCTCTCTCTCAGGCGCTCGATATCTGCTCCATGCCGGCCGATAATCAAGCCAGGCCGCGCAGACAGGATGCGCACCTTTATGCGCTCTGCCAAACGCTCAATAATAATCTTGGAGATAGCTGCCTGCTTAAAATCTTTCTTTATTAATTTGCGAATCTTATAATCTTCGCTTATGCATTCAGCAAAATTATTTGGCTTGGCAAACCAGCGGCTGTGCCAGAGCCTGATAAAACCAACGCGCAATACAAACGGATGAACTTTTTGTCCCATAAACCCCTCTTGTTATGATTTTAAATCCAACTCAATCCTTATGTGCGATAAACGCTTCACTATCGGAGCCGCGCGACCAAAAGCAGCTGCCTTATAGCGTTTCCACATAGGCCCTGCGTTACAGACGATCTTTGAAATATACAGCTGATCACGATTAAAGCCTTTTACCTTGGCATTTGCCACAGCCTGCTTGAGGATCTTGGCCAGAAATTCCTTCGGCCTCTTATTGATATTAGTCAACAAAGCCTCTGCCTCGGCAATATCCTTATGGCGCAATAAATCAATTACCTGCCTCACTTTTGTGGGCGCGATGCGAACAAATTTTCCTTCAGCTTTTACAATCATTGTTTAATTCCTCGACCTTATGTTTTCTCCGCCGCTTTCTTCGCTTTTACGCCGCCATGTTTCCTAAAGATTCGCGAAGGAGCAAATTCACCGAGCTTGTGGCCAACCATGTTTTCCGTAACGAATACCGGAATATGTTTTCTTCCATCGTGCACCGCAAAGGTTAGGCCGACAAAATCAGGAGTTACCGTTGATTTTCTTGACCATGTCTTAATCGCCACGCGGCTGCTAGACCTACGCGCCCGATCAACCTTGCGCAATAACTTCTCATCTACATACGGCCCTTTTTTTACTGAACGCGACATATCTTCCTCGTTTTCCTCGACAGCAACTGTTCACTGTCTC
>JAGOIJ010000136.1 GCA_017995695.1 Candidatus Omnitrophota bacterium
GATCTTGCTGCACCAGGCAACCCTGGCTAACCGATGCAATCGCTCCTTAAGGAAAAAATTAGCCGGGATATCCATGGCTACAAAATCATTCGCTTTCAAAGGAAAATCCATCATCACGCCTGCGCCGCGCACTGAAAGATCTTTCAATATTAAGGGGTGAGTCGAGTCCCGATGGAGCACTAATCCTGCAGAAGCATCAATGCCATAGCGCGTAAATAATCTTCTATTCTCAATTTTCTTCTCTACGGTGAGCATGACTCCTCCTTTTGTTGTGCTTGTTTACAAAGCTACCCGCGCATAAAAATTCTATTCAATACGCAACACCCGCGCCAAGCCCATAAGATCTGCCCGTTCAAGGCTCACCCCCACATGATATAAGGACTGATCGAGCCTTTTTGACCAGACTACTTCTCCGCGCGTGTACAACGGCTCGCCCTTATCTGGGATTGCGAGCCATAATTCTAAGGGACTTCCCAGCTTCACAGGATGGCGCGTTACTAATCCTACACCTTTAGCGCTGAAATCTCGCGTGTGGGCAAAACTTTCGTTGTTTTGTGTAAGATTGAGAACCTTAACCAGGAAATTACTTTTGAAGCGGGCAAATATTCTGCGGTCATCCATGGGTAAGCCTCCTTGCGGTTGCGGTGCTTCCTGACGCCATCTATTATAAACCCGATCAGGAAATTTGTGTAGTAGAAATTTGAAAATCTTCTCCTTATCGCCATCGGAAATCTTAGTGAAGAATAACCCGTAACTATTTGTATCAAATATACTTTTGCGCCAGACAATCCAGGCCTCAACCGCACAGATACATTCCTTATCCAGGCACAGTTTCACGTGAATAAATGTATCTGGCGTTAAGCGCGGACCAAAAATTATCCTCGCTCCGCGTAGGCTCAAGTCACGGATACGACACTCGGCAGTAGCGCAGGCGCCTTCAAGATGCAACAGTGCCTGATGGTCTATCTGCCACCGGGGAATCTTTCTCTGCTCTTTAAACTCCATCCTCACTCATCCTTACCTATATTATAGGGACACCCTATATCCCAATCGAGGGACGCCCTATATTCCAAAGCAAAGGGTGTCCCCCTAAAGGCATATCCCTGTTAACAAAGCGCGGGTCAAATAAATCGATCTCGGGCACAGCCTGAAAAACTGCTAAACGCCCAGCGACTGTTGCGCCGACAGCAATTTCCTGCGCCGGTGAGCTGGCGCCAACACCTTCGAGAGAGCTTAATAATCTCCGGGCTGATTCAAGATCAAGGACATTACTTGTATCAATAACTAGCTGTATCCTGTCACACGCAAGTCTCGGAGCGTTGAATAATCTTAAGGTGTGCGCTGGCGACCAGCCACGTTGGATAAGCCTCTCCCAACGCACCTCATCGCGTGCCACAAACTCAACAACCAAATCTGCGCCCTGCGATACTGCCCATAGGGGAACCGTACGGTATCCTTCCACAATTGCCAATCTGACATCAGGGAAAAACAGTGCTCTCGCTTCGGGAATAGCTAAATAGTTATATAAAACCCTACTGCATCCTTCATCATGCTCAAACACCTTTAACGCGTTTTCCCCCAGCCCGAAACAGAAGCACCCCATCAATCTCGTGATGAAACTTTTTGATGTTGCGGGCCTACCGCATATCACCACCAAAAACGGTTTAACTCTAGCTTCTTCCTGGAAACGATGCAACCCTAACGCAATCATGTTTCTCAAACTCTTTAACCCATTCATAAGATCTTTTGTCGCAAACCTAGTGGCCTGCGCCGGGCTGCTTGAAATAGTTACATCCACCTCGCGCATTAATCGGCCCACCTCAACTTCTATGCCGTTAATAGGCGTAAATCCCCGAGGCGTTCTTGTATATCTTTTCGCTAAAAAGAGCTCCTGGGCCAAATCTGCTATTTTTTCTAATTTGTCTTGATTACAGAAACCTCGTATATGAATAGTCAAGCGAGTGCCGCAAGCCATGTTGAGGCAAAGCATATCGATTACTGATTGAGCGCTGACCGCTTCTTCCTCGCCTTCTTTCTGAATCATGATTTCGATGCCAAATCGCTTATTGATGGCCCTAGCGAACTCGCACATTCGCGTTGCAGGCCAAGAATGAATCCCGTCCGGATCTACAATTTCAAATGAACGGCTTACGGTCAAAGCGCTTGTGGGAGGATTGGCATCATCTTCCACCGGAGAAGAGACGCTGCCGGTGAAATGAGAACCGCCTCCCTTATTCACATCTGCGCGCTTATGGTAAACATAAAGATTGCATCCATAATTGCTCAAAACCCGATTACGCATATCAGCATCACCATGCCAATACGGACGCTGAGCGACATCCTCTCTATATGCCTTAACGGCATTTCTCTGTTCAACTAAGTTATCATCTGCGATACAAGCCCAAATTTCCGGATTCAAAACTTGTTGTGGATCATGATACTTTCCATCGCAATCAATTGTATCAAGAACGAGATACCCCCCGCCCCTTACTGCTTCGGCAATAATCGGAAGATACGTGGAAAACATGGCTGGACCGTTAAACGTTGCTCTAGCCAAGTAACCATCAATACCTCTTTCCAAGACAGCGTTTAAGCAATCAGGATACGTATTCGGCTTATGAAGGTCAACCTCAGTAAACCAAGAAACTTCACGGTCTCTGCCGAGATGATCGCCGTAGCCCCAATTAAATCTTAATCCGCGAGTACCTCGCTGCACAGTATTAAATTTCACGCGCATAGCAACTAAATCTTCCAAAAGCGAATCGCCCTCAAGGAATCCGGATGCATAGGAACTTCTACTGCCGTAGAGAAAAGTCTCGCTTCTTCTCTTACGTAACGCAGTCAGAGTTTCTCGCCGCTTCCTTTCCTGAAATAAATTTCCTAATAATGATGAATACGTAAATTCTCTACGCTTATCTACATTGAATACTTCAGAGGGATTAAACATGAGCATTGCATCACAAATAGATGGACCAGAATATCCCACCAATAAACGAAAATCACGATTTTCGGGATTAACAAGAGCCTTAACTGCAGCAAAAAGTCTAAGATAAGGCTTAGCATACAATCCTGTTTTGTATAATGACATGACTGGCTCTCGTGATAAATGTTCTTTCGGAGACACTCCCTTCACAGTTTCCGGCAATAGCCTTTGACGAAGACAATTCCTGACTTGTCCCGCCGGGGAGCTGGCGCTGGGGAAAATAGAACCGTCCCCTATATCCCAATTCTTAAACGCTGACTTAAATTCAAGTAATATCGAATTAAGCGCCTTCCTTGCTTCCTGCGTTATGTAGCCATCGGAATCTTCATAATAGTTCGAGAACACGTCAGCGACAAATTGCGCAATAAGCTGGTTTTGTTCGCGGGAAAACGCATCGCATTGAACCGTTATAGACACTGCTCTACCCTCTACCAGATACCTATTCCGGGCAACAAGCTCAAAAGCAGTGAGTGGATCGGTGAAAAGCACAACGCCATCCTCAAGTGGTGAGAAAAATATGGCTAGATCTTCCCTCTCTGATAATCCTGCGAAGCGTATAAATTGGGAAATGGTCCCTGCTGGTCGGGCATGCATAGTAAAATGGAGCGTCGCGATTGCGCGAGCCGGTTCGATGTCCGCCGGCGAGCTGGCGGAACTATGAATTATTTCTTCCAACTTCACCAATGCGTTTTCCATTTCCGCCACGAGCCTACGCATTATTGCTATTTTTTGATGGCCATCCCTATCCCTAGCGATTGACCAAGCGAAATAATTAAACTGACCTGCCCACGGCAAAGGATCGTCGGATGTCCCTTTATTGCTAGGTTCAACCGCCATATCAATATGTGTCACGAACTCCTTCACTGTTGCCACAAAACTATTCTTGATTTCTTTTAATAAATTAGCTTGTCTTCTAGCGACTTTAACATTTGCTTTTTTTCCTTTTTGCTTCGTAGCCGTCAATGATTCTTCTAAATTATGTAAGGGCAGCACAAAACCATGCTCTATATAATTAGAAAATTTGCATGGCAGTTTAAAATCCCGCCAAACACAATATACTGTTTGAGTATGTTGAGAGCCGACACTATATAATAAATACTTAAAAAGATTCAACCACCGCACAGCATCATCTGCCTGCGCCGGGGAGCTGGCGCTGGGAAAAATAGAACCGTCCCCTTTTTCATTTATATCTCTCGCCGGCGAGCTGGCGCCGCGTGGCGATTTTCTCAATTGCTCAACTAAACGCTCTCTATCGCTCCTCTTTTCGCCAGCATCTTCGGCAATTATTTCTCCGAGCCTGAATAAAATATACAAACCCCTTACTTCCTTTGAAAAAATATCTTGTTTATCGGGAAGCCCAAGCACGGCCGCCACTCGAAAAGCTTGATTCGTTAAATCTCCGGTTAACATGCCGATTAATGTGCTTATGGGATTATCTGCGGCTATTTGCAATTCCTTAATGATCCGAATTGATTCTCGTATAATCATGGCTTCGCTTATCCCTGATAACTCAAGCGCCAGAATCACTTTTCTTACCTCGGGTTCTGCTACTATGATTCTCAGCAATCGTTCAGCAAAAGAATTTGGTTGCATAGTTGCTAATTCCCTCTGGAGCGTAGCGCTGTTTAACAGATGTTCCCGAATAAGGGCATTCAATGCTTCTTCTGCCGATAAACCGAA
>JAGOIJ010000137.1 GCA_017995695.1 Candidatus Omnitrophota bacterium
AGGGTATAGCGATCCCGCAGCGAAACAACCAGCTGGTACACAGCACGGTTGGAATCGCTCAAAAAGAAAATATCATTCCAGATAGCAATAAATTCTTCAAACTCAAGGTTAAGATCCAACTGGACCTTAACCTCATGAAAAAAATCGTGCGCAGATATTGCTCCTTCTTCAAAAAGCCCGGTCAGCGGGGAATCAAAAAAGAACTGATAGATTTGCTCGGCAGGAACGCCGGGCGAGCGGGCGATTTTGCGCGCGGCAATCATGTGATCAAAATCAATCAGCACCCTACCCAGATCAAACACCAGGGCTTTAATCACCTTTTGCTGACAGACAGCTTCTTGCATTAATTATCCTTTTCTTTTGATTTCTTAAACAGATCAAGAAACCTGTCTTCATACTCTTTATAGACGTTCCATTTATCAAGCTCGGCCTTTAACTCATTGGCCTTGGAAAGATCGGTCTGCGATTGCACAAAAAGCTTATCAATCTTTTCTTTGACAGAAACCGGAAGCCGCGTTAACTGGCTCAATGATTTTTTAATCTTCTCGATCTCTTCTTCTCCGATAGGAGAAGGCTGCCCGGCGGCGCCGGCTTTCAAATAATCCAGAAGTTTATTGATCTCCCCTTCCATAAGATGGGCTTGGTCGACGAGCGGCCCAAAATCAAGTTTAATGCCAAGGATGCGGGTAAGCGCCTCAAGCACCACAAACGCTGCCTTAGGATTCTCGATTTGGAGCGTATACAAAGGAATCTCGCCGAGAATGCAAAGGCCGGCGAAGCCTTTAACTTTCGCCATGCCTAAAAATAATCCGTTCATGCCACTAATCTGTCCTTGCGAAAGCAGATTCATTTGATACCCCTTAAACGAATCGTTCACTTCCTTTGAGGTCCCGGTAAACCAAACAGCCGGGTCTTGCGTATGATCGATGGCCTGCGGCATCGAAGCCATACTGACAACGGTCTTGACGTTATAATCCTTAGCCAAGGTGAGAATTAACTGGCAATATTTTTCTGCGCGTGCCAGATCCGGTTGGGCATTACTTAAGAAGATAATAAGATCGCGAGCGTTTTTCTTATTACTTGGTTTATTTTCAGGGTTTTTCCAAAAATAAAATTTGCCGTAAGGCAATTCAGGCAAGCTCAATATGCCATCCTGCACCAAGCTGCCGGTAAGATAAAAAAATTCATCAGGGGCAAGTGAAGCAAATTCCGTCGCGTTTAACTGCTCGATCAGATATTGTGCTGCCTTAAAGGCAACTTCCCCCATGCCAGGCCAAGCCACCACAAGACAAGGGTTTTTTAATTTTGGCCGTTTCTGGATACTAAGACTTTCCATAATCACAACTCCTTTAAGCAAAAATTCGATACTGATGCAAAAATGACTCTAACGCGCGTGCGCCCTTATACAAATTATCAATTGTTACATATTCGTCTGCCATATGCGCGCACCCCTCGCAGCCAAAACCGGTGGCTACGGCAGGGATATGTCTTTCCTGAAAAAAAGAAATGGTGGTTGCGCCCTCCGATCCCTTAATGCGCGGCTTGGCGCCAACGCTGCGAAACGCACTGGTTAACGTCGATACTAAAGGATGATCCACGGCAATACTAAAAGGTTTTTGCGTGCCTTCTATTTCTATCGAAAACGAAGCGCAGTGCCGCTGTATTGTCCGCTTAAGGTTTTGAATAATTGTTTGCGCACGCTCACCCGGTAAGAACCGAAAATCTAATTCGAACTCACACCAATCAGCCACCACATTAACCTTATCTCCTCCCTGGATAGTGCCGCAATTTATCGTCGGAGGTTTAAGATACCTGTGCGACTTAAACGCTAAAGGATGCTTTTTTAAATCGAGCATTATATTCATGGCGGCATCAATAGCATTCTCGCCAAGCCAAGGGTAGGCGCCATGCGCTCTTTTGCCTTGCAATTTCACCTTCAGGTGCAATAAACCTTTTTGCGCCACAATAATACTAAAATCGTCGGCATCGAGAACGAGCGCCTGCGTTGGCCGGATGACGCCTTTATCCAAAAGCGGCTCAAGGCCTAACAGCGAACCGCTTTCCTCATCGGCAGTGGCAGCAAACATCAAGGTGAAGGGAAGTGTTACTTTTTCTTCAAGCAGACTATTGAGCACCTCAATGCTGCAGGCCAGATTACACTTACAATCAGTTGAGCCTAAGCCGTACAAGCGCCCACCGCGTATATGCGCAGCCAGAGGCGGATATTTCCAGCGCTTGCCAGCGGGCACCGTATCCAAATGCGGCGTTATCAATAATGAATGCGCGGTATTTTTCCCGGGAATCACCGCCACGATATTTGCGCGGCGCTTTTTAAACGTAACGATTTTTGAAGCAAGGCCAAAACGCTTAAGCGCAGCTTTTATGAAACAAGCTATTGCATATTCATCCCCGGGTGGATTCTGCGAATCAATCCTAATAAGTTGTTGCGCTAACGTAATGAGACGCTGTTTCTGTATCATATGGGTGTAATGTATTAAGATCGTGCAATGCTAAGATGCCTAGAGCATGTGTTTACTCTGTGTCATTGCGAGGAGTGAAGCGACGAAGCAATCCCGAAGGTTGCAGGGCTTTAGCCTGAAGCAATCTATTTAGATTGCTTCGCTTCGCTCGCAATGACACAAAAAGCTAAAAGTTGTAATTAAGACTTACGGCGAATGCTTCGCTGTCAAAAAAACTGCCCTCAAGATTCAGCCGCACTTCCTTGGCGCACGGTATATCAAACCCAAAAATCAAACCGAAACTCTTTGAGGCATCCGACATGACGCGTTTACGCTTGTCTTCAACCCGATGGATGTAATCAACACGCGACCAACGCGCGCCAAGATAAGGGATTAGCCGATGCGCATCAAACGATACTAACGTTGAAACCTGCCAATCATCAAGAATCGCTTTGTGCCGTGTGTATCCCTGCTTTGCCGCGCGAGGATGCACGCTGATATGCTGAAATCCCCAAATCCATTTCCACGGCTGCCGTTCAATAAGCCGCATGCGAAAACCATAACCTCCAGCAAACGAGGAAGGATAACTCACTTCATTACTACCCGGGGCATGCTGGCGTATGCTACCTGCCCCTCCCTTAAGATCGATGCAAAACCAATCAGTAATACCATAGGAAAGCAACAAGAAATACTGACTGCTGCGCATCGTTCCTAAATTGTCCTCTTGATAGCGCTTAAGCAGCGTATAATTTTGCAAACCGACTGTCGCCTGCCGACGCAATGGCAGAGAAGTTCCATAACAAGGCGCGGCAGCTGCATCTTGCGCCCACCCGATAAAAAACAAAAAGCCAATCATTACATATCTTATTAGCATATTCATGAACGTTGGCATCCTCCTAAAGGGCACTCCTGGCAAAGCGGGTCCTTAGGGCGACAGTACCGCTTGCCCACCGCCACTAATAACGCATGAAATTCATTAAAGATACGCACGCGACGAGGAAGCGCGCGCATACATAATTGCTGAATCTGTTCATATGATGCTTGCGGTTTTATTAAGGAATGGCGCGACAGAATCCTTTTTGTATACGCATCGACAACAAAAACGGGCTTTGCGCAAGCATACAGGAGTATCGAATCTGCGGTCTCCGGGCCAACCCCCTTCACCGATAGCAGCTGTTGACGCAACACGCTCGTATCCTGGGCATTCAGGAGCGCAAGATCCCCCTGATATTGAGAAAATAGAAAATCGACCAGATTCTTAAGTCGCTGGGACTTCACCCTATAATACCCCGAAGGCTTAATGAGCGCGGCCAACTTTCTTAAAGGAAGGCGGGAAAGTTTCTTCGGCGATAACAGCCGATGACGCTTAAGATTACTGATTGCCTTCTCTACGTTACCCCAATTGGTGTTTTGGGTAAGAATCGCCCCAACCATGACCTCAAAACCAGAATCAGCTGGCCACCAGTGTTGCGGACCAACATCAGCTAAGAGCTTGCAAAAGATACCATACAACCTTCCCTTGACCATTAATCTTTCAATGCGAGAGGATTGAAGTTGTAATAGGCGAACAACGCGTAGGCCGTGCCAGCCACAGAACCCGTCGACTGGCCCTTAGGCGTCATCCATCCATGGCCAGTATCAACATTATCCTGCGTTGCGTACGGTAAACAACCCTCGCCTTGTCCCGAGGGGGAAGGACTTGAGATAAGCATATGCGTTAATTCGTTCAAATAAACTTCCGCTTTTTCATCATAGACATCTGCCTTAGCAAAATCTTTCTCAAGACGATAATAATCGGCCATAATCTTAAACGCTAAGACCATCTGCGCAGTCCATTCCGAAGAAACGATCCCTCCGCGCGCGACGTGACGCTGGGGGGCAAAATCGAAACCTTTAATCTTGACAATCCAACCTTCGGGTCTTAAAAATGAAGCCTCGACGCTGCAATTCTGTTCAGCAAATTCCATGATCTGATCGGGATTCATCTGCATTTCTTGTAATTTCGCAGGGCCGATCGCCGCAATTGTCCACGCGTAAGTATCGGTGGCAATCGTCGAATCTCCCTTTCCGCGCTGGATAGGCACAGCTTCCTGGGCGTAGGTGTGTTTTATCAACCATTGCAAGGCAACATTGCTTGCTGTTTCATATGCATGTTTTTTTGTTACTTCATGCAACATCTTAAAAAG
>JAGOIJ010000138.1 GCA_017995695.1 Candidatus Omnitrophota bacterium
TCTTGTTTGTCCCGGCGTATCTGCCTCCGCATAAGAAGAGGACCGGCATTGCGCGAGCAGCTGACCGTTTGGCCATGGTGAAGCTGGCCATTAAAGACAACGGTTCGTTTGCCGTTTCAGATGTAGAGATTAAGCGCAAAGGACGTTCCTATACGATAGATACGCTACAGGCGCTCAAGCGTTTGTATGCGCGCGACGATTTATATTTTATTACCGGTTCGGATCTTATGCGTTATCTGCCGCAATGGAAGGATCTGCGGGATATTCTAACCATGGTAAAGTTTGTGGTGGCCACAAGGCCCGGGTATCCGCTTGAAAAAATTCCTTCATATATAACAAAAGTTTCTATACGCGCGGTGGATATTTCTGGCGTGGAAATTCGGCGGGCGATTAAGGATGGGCACTCGATCAGGTATTTGGTGCCTGATCCGGTTTTTTCATACATTACCAAGAAAAGAGTTTACCGATGAAGATATTAGTTGCGCCTTCATTGTTATCTGCTGATTTTAGTTGCTTGGATCGCGAGATTAGGCGTGTTGAATCAGCAGGCGCAGATTTGTTGCATATTGATGTGATGGACGGTCATTTTGTTCCAAATCTGACTATAGGGCCGGTTGTGGTAAAACATATCAGAAAGCGTACAGCTTTACCGCTTGATGTGCATCTGATGATTGAGCATCCCCAGCGTTATATTGAAGCCTTTGTTGATGCTGGCAGCGATATGCTGACCATGCATATTGAAACGATATCGGCGAAAAACTTTAAATTAGAAGCCAAGCGCTTAAAAGACAAAGGAATCAGGGTTGGTGTTTCTTTGAATCCGGCTACTGCGTTAAGTAAGATCAGGCCAGTCTTGGACGTTGTTGATTTTGTTTTGGTGATGTCGGTTAATCCTGGTTTTGGCGGTCAGGCATTTATGCCTGAAGTATTGCCTAAGATAAAGAAGATTCGCTCTTTATTTGATAAAGATATCGCGGTTGATGGCGGCATGAACGAAAAAACAGCAAAATTGGTAGTAGCTGCAGGGGCGAATATCCTCGCCGCAGGTTCCTATATCTTTGCCGCCGCTAATGCAAAACAAGCTATAGAAAGGATGAGAAGGTGCAATGGCTAGTTCTTTACATGAGCAAATAAAATTTGGCACTGATGGATGGCGAGGTATTATCAGCGATAATTATACCTTAGAGAATTTGAGGATTTTATCTCAAGCTGTTGCTGATTATCTGGGCAGCGGCAAGCGCATAGCTATAGGTTTTGATACGCGTTTTATGTCGCAGAAATTTGCGCAAACCGTAGCGCAGGTTTTAAGCGCTAATGGCCTTATGGTGATTCTTGCCGATGGTCCAGCGCCGACCCCTGCGTTAAGTTTTACGGTTAAGAATCGCAAGCTTGATTTGGGGATTATGATTACAGCGTCACACAACCCAGCAGAGTACAACGGATTTAAAATCAAGACTCCCTCGGGAGGGGCAGCGGGGATTGAGATTACCAGTGAAGTTGAAAAGCGATTAGGTCAAACCCCGGTTAAAATAGATGGCCATGCGCAAAGCAATATCCAGTCTTTAAGCATAACCAAAGAGTATGTTTCTTTTATCCGTGGGTATATAGATTTGAGGCGCATCAAGAATAAAAAATTTAAAGTGCTTGTTGATGCAATGCATGGATCAGGCGATAGTTTTATTGGGCAGATCCTTAAAGGCACCCAGATTCGTTTAGAATTTATGCGTAATACCATCAACCCTTCATTTGGCGGAACCCGTCCTGAGCCTGTTGAGCAGAATCTTGAAGTTTTAAAAGAGAGGGTAAGAAAAGAAAAGTTTGATTTAGGTATTGCCCTGGATGGCGATGCTGACCGGATAGCCTGCGTTGCTCCCGGAGGCATTTTTATCCATCCGCAAAAAATCCTCGGTCTGCTTGCGTTACACCTTAACCAGGATAGGCGTTGGTCAGGAGGCATAGTTAAGACTATCTGCGGAACCGCTATGATGGATCATATTGCGCAATTCCTGAAAGTAAAATTATACGAAACGCCGGTAGGCTTTAAATATATCTCTAATTTAATGGAGACTGAAGATATCGTTGCCGGCGGAGAAGAGGCCGGTGGTATGGGGGTGAAGGGCTTTATCCCGGAGCGCGATGGAACCGTTGCCGGATTATTGTTAATCGAAATGATGGTGTATCGTAATAAAAATATATTAAAGATCTTGAATGAAATGGAAAAGCAGTTTGGCCGATATTATTATGTGCGCGATGATTTTCATCTTGACCATCCGGTTGCTCTTACTAAGGGCGATTTGCCAGCGACGCTCCTTGGAAAAAAAATTGTTGAAGTTAAGGATTTTGACGGTCTTAAGGCAATCTGCGAAGATGAAAGCTGGTTGATGTTTCGTGCTTCCGGCACTGAACCAATTATGCGTTTATACGCTGAAGCCAAGAGCCTAATAAGGGCTAAAAAGTTGTTGCAAGTTGGTCGGAGCTTGGTTTCCTAATGATGCAAAAATTCACTCGGTAAGGGGGTGTTTTTAACGATTTTCTTAAACTAACAACTATTAACGTAAAACTTAAAACTTAAAACTTAAAACTAATCTAAAGGAGCATTTCCATGTCTGATGAAAAGTTAACAATGGAAGAGTTGTATAACCAGAGTATCAAGATAGTCCGGGAGGGAGAGATTGTTACCGGAAAAGTGGTTGCGCTGACGCAGAAGGACGCGTTAGTTGATGTTGGATTTAAGTCTGAAGGGATTGTAAGTATTTCAGAGTTTAGTCCTCAGGATCTGCAGATTGGCAGGGAGCTTGAATTCCTTGTTGAGTCAGTTGAGGATGATAAGGGGATGATTGTCTTATCCCGCGATAAGGCTATTCGCATACAGGGGTGGGATAAGATTGTAAGAAACTCTAAAGAAGGAGACCTTGTCGAAGGTCGCATTACTAAAAAAGTGAAAGGCGGATTCTTGGCTGAAGTGATGGGGATCGAGGGATTCCTGCCGGCTTCGCTTTCTATGTTTAAGGGAGTTGCGGAAAAGGATATTATGCATAAGATGTATAAGTTTAAGATTGTTAAGATCAACAATCTTCGTCGAAGCATTATTCTTTCTCGCCGCGAAGCTATCCAGAAAGAAAAAGAAGAAAATAAGGTGCGCTTGCTGCAGGAGTTAAAAATCGGCGGCGTTTTTCCGGGATTAGTTAAGGCAATCACTGATTTTGGCGTTTTCGTTGACTTAGGCGGGATTGACGGGTTGCTGCACATTACGGATCTGTCATGGTCAAAGGTAACGCATCCTTCGGAGATTGTCGCTATTGGCGACAAGATCGAGGTTATGATTTTGAATATTGATAAGGAGACAGGAAAGGTTTCTTTAGGGCTTAAGCAGCGTTTCCCTGATCCTTGGAACGACATTGAAGTTAAATACAGCGTTGGCTCAAAGGTAAAAGGCAAAATAGTGAACATCGTTCCCTATGGCGCTTTTGTTGAGCTTGAGAAAGGCATCGAGGGCCTGATCCATATCTCGGAAATTTCCTGGAGCAAAAAGATTAATAATGTCAAAGACCTGTTTGCTATCGGCGATATGATTGAGGCGCAGGTGTTGACTATTGATAAAGATGCGCGCAGGATATCGTTGAGCATTAAGCAGCTTGAGCAGAATCCGTGGCTTGAAGCCGAAGCAAAGTTTCCGCTTAACGCAAAGGTCGCTGGAAAGGTGCGCGGTTTTACAGAATACGGAGCCTTTGTTGAGCTGGACAGCAATTTGGAAGGCATGATCCATGTTTCAGATATGTCGTGGACAAAAAGGGTTGGGCATCCGCAGGATGTGTTAAAGAAGGGCCAGAAGGTTGATGTGGTCGTGTTATCAGTTGATAGCACAAATCGCCGCATCGCCCTTGGCCTTAAGCAACTGCAGCCGAATCCTTGGCAGGATATTGCGGTAAAATATCCATTGGATACGCCTCTTGAGGTAGAAGTGGTCAGCGTTACTGAATTTGGCGTGTTTGTGAAAATCGAAGAAGAGCTTGAAGGATTAGTGTATTCAAGCGAAATTGAAAAAGATGCTGCTGCGGCCTTGAAGCCTGGAGATAAGATTCAGGTTAAAGTTATCAAGGTTGATATTGAGCAAGCAAAGATTGGCCTTAGCGCCAAACTCTAATCTAAGGGACACCCTATTTTTCAAAGCAAAAGGGTGTCCTTTAATCGATATGAATATAGAAAAACAGCTTGAGGTTATTAAGCGCGGCGTTGTTGATATAATCTCTGAAGAGGATATTATCAACAAATTAAAGGAGGGAAGGCCCCTGATTATAAAGGCAGGGTTCGATCCCACCGCGCCTGATATCCATCTTGGCCACACCGTGCTTTTGAGGAAATTGCGTCAATTCCAGGATTTAGGGCACCAGGTCGCTTTCCTTGTTGGTGATTTTACTGCGCGTATTGGCGATCCTACCGGTCAAAGCAAGATTAGAAAAATCCTTACTGATGAAGAGATCAAGGAAAATGCCTCGACCTATACAAAACAGGCTTACAAGATTTTGTTGCCTGAAAAGACAAAAGTTGTTTTTAACAGCAGTTGGTTTGATGCGATGAATGGGCTTGAGTTTGCTAAGC
>JAGOIJ010000139.1 GCA_017995695.1 Candidatus Omnitrophota bacterium
GCTTGAGGGAGCGCCTGTCGGTGAAATTGATTCGATAACATCAGGATACAAGGTCCCTTGGGCAAGAAACTTTGCGCCTTTGGCTTTCTTGGCCTCCTCTTCAAACACGTGCACAAATTCTTCGCCAATAATCTTACGCTTCTGCTCCGGGTCAGTGACTCCTTTTAATCGATCAAGGAAACGCTTACTGCGGTCAACGTAATCAAGGTTTAGATGGTACATGGCGCGAAACACTTTTTTAATCTGCTGCGGCTCATCTTTACGCAACAGGCCATTATCGATAAAAATACAACGCAGGTTCTTTCCTATTGCCTTATGGATTAAGAGCGCTGCGACCGATGAATCAACCCCGCCGCTTAAGCCTAACACTACCTTATCTTTGCCAACATTCTTTTTTATCGTTTCAATGCTTTCGCGGATGAATGATTCCATGGTCCAACGCCCAGAGCATCCGCAGATCTTAAACAAGAAATTGCTGATAACTTGATTTCCTTTTTCTGTGTGGGTTACTTCCGGGTGGAATTGCACGCCATACACCTTTTTAGTAATATTGCCAATCGCAGCAATAGGAGCATTCATGGTGTGCGCGATGATCTGGAAACCCGGCGGAAGCTTACTGACGTGATCGCCATGGCTTGCCCAACACGTCAGATTTCCCGGCATTGAACTCAACAAAGTGCGATTATTGTCAAGGAAGAGCTCGGTCCGGCCAAACTCGCGGCTTTTGGTATGTTTAACTTTCCCGCCGAGCATCTCGGCGATTACTTGCATGCCGTAACAAATTCCCAAGATAGGCACGCCCAGCTTAAAAATACCCTTATCAGGATAAGGGCTCTTTTTATTCGCAACCGAAGCAGGTCCGCCAGAAAGAATCAGCCCTTTGGGCATGAGAGCGGCAATTTCTTTTGCCGGGGTGTTAAAAGGCACGATGATAGAAAACACTTTATTCTCACGTACCCGACGAGCGATAAGCTGTGTATACTGCGAACCAAAATCCAAGATAACGATTGATTTTTTTATCATTTTCCCATCCCCACGCGTTGTCCAACTTGGAATATTTTTCCTTCTGTTTGTATGGAAGGCGCGATAATCATTTCTACATCGTGCATTTCTTTAAGATTGCTTGCGCCTAACGAACCCATGGAGGTCATCAGGGCCCCCATGAGATTCTGCGAACCATCATCTACCTTTGCCGGCCCGTATAAAATATCTTTCAATGTTCCGGTGGTTCCTACGTATATGCGTGTGCCGCGCGGCAGATTCATGTGCGATGTTGCCATGCCCCAATGATACCCTCTTCCCGGGGCTTCCTGGGCGCGGGCAAAACTGGAACCGATCATGACGGCATCTGCGCCACTGGCAAAGGCTTTGCAGATATCGCCGCCGCGGTTCATCCCGCCGTCGGTAATAATAGGAACGTATCTTCCCGTTCTCTTAAAATAAAAATCGCGTGCAGCTGACGCATCAACCGTTGCAGTCACTTGAGGAACGCCGATACCCAATACGCCACGCGTGGTGCAGGCAGCACCCGGCCCAACGCCGATCAACAAACCTGCTGCGCCGGTTTCCATCAGATCAAGCGTGGTTTCATAGGTAACGCAATTACCCAAGATCACGGGGATCTTCGCTTCTTTGCAAAATTTGTTCAGGTCAAGGGTTTTATATTCTTTGGCAACGTGCTTGGTTGTCGTAACCGTTGACTGCACCACAAAAAGATCAGCGCCGGCCTTAACAGCGATTTTGGCAAATTGCTGCGCATGTCCGGGAATACAGCTAACCACCGCAGTGCCCTTTTTTTGCTTAATCTCTTTAATACGCTTAGCAACTAATTTTTCCTTAAGCGGAGTCGTGTAGATTTTCTGGATCAGTTCAGTGGATTCCTGCGGGCTAGCTTTGGCAATACGGTCTAATACTTCATCAGGGTGCTCATAACGCGTCTGCACACCATCAAGATTTAAGACTGCAATGCCTCCCAACTTTGACATTGCTACTGCGAAACCAACATTTACGACGCCATCCATGGCAGCAGCTAAGATAGGAACTTTAAACTTTTTCCCCGCGATAACAAAGCTTGTGTCAACTTCCTTAGGATTAATTGTCCGGTTACCGGGCACCAAAGCGACTTCATCAAAGCCATAACATCTGCGTGCACGCTTGCCAATTCCTACCCATTCTGCCATAGTTCACATCCTTTTAACTAGTTGATAATAAAGAGGTTATGAATAAGCTCTCTTCTGTGGAGGGTTATAGAAATGTTGCTCAATTTTACTACACCGCCATCACCTTGTCAACGATTATTTTTGCGTAGCATGCGCACTCCAATCCTTCCGATAGGATTGGGCGGATTCAGCAGCGCACGCCAGTCTCCTTGTGTCATTGCGAGGAGCACTTCTTCGTGTCATTGCGAGGAGCAAAGCGACGAAGCAATCTTTTACAAATCATCCCCTAATTCATTCCAAAGTGGGTTATTCTTTTCAATAAGACTAACTTTCTTATCCCGAGAGCCACCTTTAATTTGTTTTTCCCTTAATATTGCTTGTTCTATTTCCTCAAACACCTCGTAATACACCAACTTATGAACATGGTATTTTTTCGTGAATCCATAGGTAAAGCCATTTCGATGCTCAAAAATCCTACGCTTTAAATCATTGGTAACGCCTACGTATATAACGCTATTATTTCTATTAGTAAGCAAATATACATAGTATGTCTTTGTAAGCATCGGGATTTAGATTGCTTCGCCCCTACGGGGCTCGCAATGACACGAGGTGATTTTCCTTCCGGTGTCATTGCGAGGAATACTGCTATTACGTCACTTTATGACGAAGCAATCTATTTAGATTGCTTCGCCCCTACGGGACTCGCAATGACACATGCAACAAGGCTCGCAATGACACATGCAACAAGGCTCGCAATGACACATGCAACAAGGCTCGCAATGACACATGCAACAAGGCTCGCAATGACACATTGATACTACCTTAATTGCGCACATGACGCTGTTATTTATCCAACGATAATAATTCCTCTTTTACCTCCTGATAGCTTGCAGGGTTAGAAATACTGTAAATCTCCTGCGCCAAGCGCAATTGTTCGCGCGCGCGATTCTTTTTATTAAGGCGTTTATATAAAAGCCCAAGATTATAATGCGCGCTAGCAAGCTCCTGCGGCGCATCAATTGCTTCTGATATGGCAATGGCCTGCTTAAAGCTATGTTCGGCCTGCGTGAAATCGTCCATCTCAACGAATAACTCACCAAGCATGTCATAGCCTGAAGCCAGATTAGGCTTATTACCATGTAGCTTATCTATAGCTAAGCCCTTCTGATAACATCCTAACGCGTTCTGATATTCTTTTTCAAACAGATACAACTCTCCCATATTAAAATAATAATCGCTTAATTCATTCTTTTGGCGCAGTGATGAAAATAATTTTTGGCTTTTAGCATAAAATTCTTTCGCTGCAGCAAAATCATCTTTATTGCTAAACACTAGACCTATATCAAAGTAATCGCATGCTAAATGGTAACGGTGCTCAAGCGAATGTTGGCGCTCTCGATTAATTTGCGAACTTTTCAACAATAACTCCATTGCCTTATCATAGTTCTCTTGATCGATATACCACACCGCCATTTTTCGTAACGCTACTGCCTGGTGCAAGATAGCGCTCTTTGCTTTGCTGACGGTTAAGGTCTTATCATAAAATTCAAAAGCCTTTTCAAAATTTCCCATTGCATGATATAACCAACCGATGCCAAGATAGGCGTCCAGAAGATTCGCAGTATCGTGCGCGCGCTCGCTTAACACGGCGTAGTCAAAATAGTGCCGTATAGCATTCTGACGATCACCTATCCGCTCATACGCCTCGGCGAGAATTCGATAAGCTGGCCGAAAGCCTGGATCATTATTGATAATAGCCTGCGCAAGCGCAATAGATTCTGCATTTTTTCCTTGAGAATATAAGTGCCGTGCTTGCGCAAGTCGGATATAAGCAGCAGGTTTAGTTTTTGATAACACCACATGCGCACTAAGCCCTAACAGCAGCGATACAAGCGCGGCGCTCGCCAAAGCTATTCCCACTCTTTTGAACTGGCTGACTGAACAAGCTTCTGGCATTTTTGCTTTTTGCGGAAAAACCACATAACCTGGATCACCGTACAAAAGATAACTTGCCCACCAGGTATACGCGAAACCATGCTCTTTAATTAACGCTAAACGGCCTTTGCGCAAGCTTTGGCCAACCGATTCCCCAGCAAGCAAGCCCTGGTAAAACGCCTGGGCAAAATCAAGGCTTGCCTTGTCTTCAATTTTCTGCACAGAGCCGATATAATGCCGCACCCCGGAGAAAAGAAATGCCGAAGCAATCCCAAACGCTTGTTCCTGGCAACGTCCTTGATCTAACGAATCCGCAAACAAAGCTGACGTGCAGGCATTGGAAAAAATAAGTGACGGTAGCGCCGATGTTTCGCCCAAAGAAAAAATATCGGTGATTGAGAATAACCCATCGCGCAAAACCCATCCACTCTGGCCTGGATCGCGGCGATCAAATCCGCAATGGCCGGCGAAATGCACGATATCGTAATC
>JAGOIJ010000007.1 GCA_017995695.1 Candidatus Omnitrophota bacterium
GGATTGGTAACATTAGGGATCCCGGAAAGTATCAATCAGGCAGTTATTAAAATAAAATACAAAGAAGTAATGACGCTGCCGCTTCCTGAAACAAGGGAGGGCACGCTTAGTAAACGCGCTCTTGATGAGATTCTTGAGTTTGTAAAAGGTGTAACCGTAGTAGTAGTCGGTCCCGGTCTTTCGTTAAATACACAAACCCAGGGTTTGGTGCGCGCAATTATCAAAGCGATAACGGTGCCTTTGGTGCTTGATGCTGATGCTTTGAATGCGCTCGCAGGAAACTATTCCGCGCTTTCATTTAATCGCTATTCGCTAGCCACCAAGATTATTACGCCACATCCTGGCGAGATGGCGCGGCTTCAAGGGGTAAGCATACAGAAAGTTCAGCGTAATCGAGAAGCAGTCGCGCGCGCATTTGCAAAGGAACACAAGGTAACCGTAGTACTTAAGGGCCATCATACGGTAGTGGCTGATATTCAAGGCAACGTCTATATAAATAAGACTGGTAATCCAGGCATGGCGACCGCTGGCAGCGGGGATGTTTTAACCGGCATGATTGCTGCGCTTATGGCGCAAGGGTTGAGCGCGTTCAATGCTGCAAAATATGCGGTGTATCTGCATGGTTTTGCCGGCGACCTTGCGGCTCAAGAAAAGTCTCAACTTGGCATGATCGCTTCTGATATAATAGATAAATTGCCGGAGGCGATAAAGAAGTGTAGTTAGTGCCGGCGTAGCTCAGTTGGTAGAGCAGCTGTTTTGTAAACAGCGGGTCGGGGGTTCAATTCCTCTCGCCGGCTTTGAATTTATAATGCAAACGCAGAATTTAAAACCTAAGAAAATTCAGCAACTTTATTGGGACGATAATTACAGTTTGGATGAAATTGCATGTAAACTTGGTGTATCTTTTTGGTCGATGTATGGTTTTATGAGAAAAAATAATATCCCGAGGCGCTCTCAATCGCAAGTTAACTTTGTAGTTAATAAAGATAAGCCCGGGTTTCTTCTGAATGAAAAGCTTGATCCTGAAGATGAAAAATTAAAGATTGCTGGCATAATGCTTTATTGGGCAGAGGGAACATTAAAAGGCAAGACAGTTGATTTTTCAAATAGTAATCCGGATATGATAAGTATATTTATGCGATTTTTGAGAGAGGTTTGTGGCGTAAGTGAAGGTAGATTAAGAGTCTATCTCTATGCTTATCCAGGGCAAGATATTGAAAGGTTGAAAAGATTTTGGAGCTGTGTCTCAGGAATAGGTATTTCCCAGTTTACCAAGCCGTACATACGAATTGGGAATCCAAATTTTTCTCATCATAAATTATCCTACGGTTTGGTACATATAAGGTATAATGACAAGAAATTGTTGGGAGTAATTGAAAATTGGATTAAAGATTTTTCTCAAACCTTTTTGGTTCGGGCAGGTACCCAAGTGGCCAAAGGGGGCAGACTGTGTAAAAAACGCAGCGTCTTGCCGAAAGGCAGGATGGAAAAGTAGGTGAATTCAGGGGAACCCTTTGGCAGTAATTGCACTAAGGGCAATCCTGAGCGAAGTCCGTTGAAGTTTTACGGAAACGTGCAGAGACTAAGCGCCTACCGCCTAAAGCTATTACGCTATGGTGATGAGATAGTCCAAGCCTTAAGGTAACTTGAGGGCAGTCGCCACACAGATTGGCGACTGTCCGCCAAAGAAATAGTGGCGGACACTTGAAATCTGCTGCACCTGTGCTTCAGAGGTTCGAATCCTCTCCTGCCCATTATTGAGGCCACAACTTACGGAAGTCCGCTGAAGGCGGACGACGTAAGTTGTTGGGCCGAAATAATACCGCATGTGCGAGCATTTTTCAACAAAAAATGCGAGAGAGACATGCGGTAAAAGGTAGCCACAACTTACGGAATGAACGAAGTGATCGACAGAATAGCGGGACCATGATTAAAAAAATCCTGCTGGTTGGGTTATGTTCTTTGATAGGGATCGGCTTGCTGTTTGTCGGCCTTGCGTTTGCTGGCGCCAAGCGGATTGAGTTTAAATTTATTGCAGCAAAAAATGAGCTTGATCCTAGTCAGTATGAAATTATTTTTGACGTTGTCGGAGCATCCCCGGTATACGTATATCTTGATAAGAGGACTGTCTTTGATGGGTCCGATATAAGACGGGTTGTTTTTGTGCGGCATCTTTTTAAGCAGCCGGAAATAGTTTTTCATTTTGAAAAGCAAGGGTTTAAGAAATTCCGCAGGAATGAACGATACTTTCTTACTCGGGATCTATGTCTGCTTGTTGAAGGCAAGATTTATTTGATTGCAAAGGCGCGATCAGCCGTAGGTAATAATAACACAGGTATCCTTGCTTTTTCTTGCCCTGATGGATGCGCCAAACAGGATGATCGGTTGATAAAAGCGTTAGAATATTTGCAGATTCCTTTTTCTTATGCAGCGGCAGATGATGGTATATTTAAAGCGGAGCCGAGAGGAGTAGGCAACCCCTTGCGGGAGTAGTTCAGTGGTAGAACAATAGCCTTCCAAGCTATATATGGGGGTTCGATTCCCCTCTCCCGCTTAATTGAGGCCACAACTTACGGAAGTCCGCTGAAGGCGGACGACGTAAGTTGTTGGGCCAGCACCGTGCCGTATCGGAACGGCACGTGCGCACTGCTGTGCGAAATAATACCGCATGTGCGAGCATTTTTCAACAAAAAATGCGAGAGAGACATGCGGTAAATAATGAGCGAGCGGAGTGTGATTACAAGCATTACCAATAAATTCCATGTTTAATAACAACGAAACAGAAAATATTCTTTCAAAGCTCATTGATAATGCCAATGTGCTTATGCTTTATCTTGATAACCATGGTTATGTGGTGGTTTGCAATAAAAAGGTTGAGGATATCACTGGCAGAAGAAAAGAAAATATCATCGGCAGCCATTGGCTTAACTTATTTTCTTATACCCACGAAGGCCATATCAAGCAGCAGCTTTTTAAGGCAGTGGTGGATGATACACTTAACTACAAAAGGCTTAACAATTTTGAGAGCTCAATCTTTGACGCAAAAAAACAAGAATATCTAATATTCTGGAGCATTATCCCTATCCTCTTAGAGGCAAGTCAACTTGAGAAATTTTCCCTGATTGAGGGGGTTCTTTTTATCGGCCACGATATCACGGATTTTAAGGAAAAAGATACTGCGCTAAAGAAAATCGATGATACGCTTAAGAATATATTTACCAGCATAAAAGAATACGCCTTGTATGTGGCCAACCTTAACGGAAATATTACGTATTACGGCATGGGTTCAGAAACCATGTTTGGTTGGCAGAAGCATGAAATTATTTTCAAGCCCGTGAGCACGCTGCATACAGAGCATGATGCGAAGACGAGGCTTGCGCAAATCTTGGAACAGGTGCAGCAAACAGGCCAACTTGAAACAGAGATCGAGTTAGTCAAGAAGGACGGGCAGGGTTTTCCTGTTGCTTTAACGATTAATCGTTTTCTTGACGCAGGGGGGAATCTAAGCGGTTATATCTTTATGGCGAAGGATATTACCGAAAAAAAGAAACTCGAATACAAAGTTTTTCAAACCGAGAAATTAGCTGCTATTGGCCAGTTGGCAGCAGGGTTGGCGCATGAGATCAATAATCCACTTTTTGTTATTTCAGGGCGGCTTGAGCTTTTGTCCGAAGAAAATTCGATATCAGATAAACTTAAGCAGGATTTGAATTTGATTAGCGTGCAGGCGGATCGTATACGTAAGCTTGTCGATCAGCTGTTAAACTTCGCCCGCAAGGCGCCCCCAAAGCTTGAAACCATCAGCGTTAATGATGTTGTCGAAAGCGTATTTCCGCTTTTGTCTTTTCATAAATTACCAGAAGGCAAGGTAGATATAGTAAAAGAATTCTCCCCTAATCTGCCACCGATCAAGGGTGATGTCAGCCAGTTGCAAGAGGTGTTGGTAAATCTTTGCGTTAACGCGCATCAGGCGATGCCTGAAGGAGGGGTTTTGACCATTAGCACCTCCAATATCCAGAACATCTTTGCGCAGATTACGGTCAGCGATACCGGGCACGGCATAGCCCCTAATGATTTAAAAAATATCTTTATGCCATTCTTTACCACGAAAAAAGTTGGGACAGGCTTAGGGCTTTCTATTTGTTACAATATTATAAAGAACCATAATGGCACGGTTGATATTGAGAGTCAGGTTGGCAAAGGCACTACCTTTACCATCCGGTTGCCATTTGCATAATAGATACTGTTTCTTTTAAGAAAATAAGAAGATCTTTTTGTTCTTGAAAAGTGACGAAGGATCTTTGCCTCCGCCGTCGGCGGAACAATCGAGGAGGTTAGTATGGCGTACAAAGTATTAATTGTTGATGATGAGGCTCCTGTGCGAAGCTTATTTGAGGATTTGCTTAAAAAAGAAAAATGCGATGTTAAGGCTGTCGCAAGCGGAGAAGAAGCAGTTGATCTTGTTACGAACGAGGATTTTGATGTGGTGCTTTTGGATATTAAGCTTACCGGAATTTCGGGGCTGGAAACGCTTAAGAAGATCAAAGAGTTAAAGCCAACTACTATGGTCATCATGATTACCGGTTTTGGCTATGACGAAAGTTTGATCACGAAATCTAAAGAGCTTGGGTGTTCAGGTTATATCGGAAAAAACATGCCTATCTCTCAAATTATGAGTAATTTTCGTTTATTCACATCTAGCGCGCGCGCGAACAAGAAAGAGTAACGGTTATCGTATGAATAATGATGATTTATTAAAGCCGGTTTTTATTGATGCGTTCGATCTTGATGACGCATGGTTTCAATGTTTAGCTGAGATTCTTGAGCATGGCCATGTTTATACCATTACCAAGGGTAGTTATGAGGGGCAGAAGCGTTTGGAATTTGATTTTGCCGTGGTGCGCGTAAAAAAACCAGCCCATCAGATTATCCCGATTATTCCCGAAGGGATGAGCATTCCCGCCCCGACCGATATGGATTACATCCAGGGGTATTTAAGCTATCTGTTGACGGGGACCAAGACAGCAACTGAGGATTATACGTATGGAGAGCGGTTGGTCGAGCCTAAGGTTAAGATTAAAGAGATGGTGAATGGCAAAGAGATGATTAGGGAGATGCCATTACATGTCAATCAGGTTGAAGAGGTGATTAAGCTCTATAAGGAAAAAGGATTCGGAACAAACCAGGCGATTATGGAAATCGGAATGCCTTCTGACATTACTCTTGTTGATCCTCCGTGTTTGCGCCTGATTGACACGCGGATTCGTTACGGGAAGCTTCATTTTATTTTGTATTTTCGTTCATGGGATCTTTGGGGAGGTTTTCCTTCAAATCTTGGGGGGTTGCAATTAGTAAAGCAATATATGGCTGATGAGATTGGCGTTGACGATGGAGAAATTGTTGCCGTGAGCAAGGGTTTGCATTTGTATGATTACTCCTGGGATTTGGCCAAAATGCGCACTAATAAATCTCATCCATCAGCCTTACAGAGTAACGTGGCTAAGGCTGTCAAATAAGTACAGAAAAGGAGACGCAAGGTATGAGTCAGGAGCCGTATCAGGGACCGGAGCGCAGAAAATTTATTCGCCTCGAATATGTAACGCCCGTTGCTTATAAAGTTTGTAAGCCTGAGATTATCGCAAAACTCCTTGAAGGTTATTCATCTGATATCAGCGAGGCGGGTTTATTGTGTTCATTGAAAAGCAAGGTGCAGTCAGGAGATATATTGTGGCTTTCATTTGATCGTTCAACCTTGTTGGTTTGCGAAGAATTAGAAAAGAGAAGCTTGATTTATCAAAATGGCGTTATTGGTAAGGTTATGCGTTTGCAGGAAAAAAATGACGGCACGTTTGATGTTGGTATCCAATTTATTACTCGGGAAGAAAAAAATGATACCTATATCTATCCTAAGATTCATTTTTTGATGATGCAAGGTAAAACAATACATCATAGTGACGATGCGCAGCAGAACGAAGATCATGAATAATCCGGCAATCGCTGTTTTGGGCGATGGCGGCTGGGGCACGACCCTGGCTATGTTGCTTGCTCATAAAGGATATCGGGTGAGCCTGTGGAGCGCTTTTAAAGGTTACGCTCAGAAGTTGGATGAGACAAGAAGGAATACAAAGTTTTTACCTGGTTTTAAGATTCCTAGTGCCATTGCTATTACTGCTGATCTTGAGGCGGCGATTGCTCAGAAGCAGATTGTGGTTATTGCGATTCCTTCATTATATCTACGTAGTGTTTTAGGCGGGCTTAGAAAAAAATGTAAAAGTTTTAATGATATAATCTTTTTAAGCGTTACCAAGGGCATTGAGATTGGCACTTTAAAAAGAATGTCGCAAGTCATCTATGAGGAGTTAGGGCTGGTGAGATTAGCGGTGTTGTCTGGCCCAACGATTGCGCATGAGGTTGCTTCTGGTGTTCCTTCAACCGCGGTTATTGCTTCGCATGATGCGAAGACGCGCCATATGCTTCAGGGAATTTTTATGACAGAGCGTTTGCGCGTGTATAGCAATGCGGATGTTGTTGGCGTCGAGTTAGGAGGAAGCCTGAAAAATGTTATTGCTATTGCCTGCGGCATATCTGACGGGTTGGGCTTTGGGGCAAATACGAAAGCTGCGCTCTTGACCAGAGGGCTTGTTGAAATAGCGCGTCTTGGTCAGGCAATGGGAGCAAGGCGAGCGACATTTTCAGGTATTAGCGGCTTGGGGGATTTAGTGACAACGTGCGTTAGTCCTCATAGCCGCAATCGTTTTGTCGGCGAGCAGATCGGCAAGGGCTTCACCTTGCGACAAGTTACTTCAAAGATGCAGATGGTGGCAGAGGGCGTTCCTACCGCAAAATCTGCGTATGCGTTAAGCCAGCGGCATGAAGTTGATATGCCTATCATACGGGAAGTTTTTGCTGTTTTGTATAAGAACAAATCCCCATTGAGCGCCGTGAAAGATTTAATGACGCGAGAGGGGAAAGAGGAGTAGATTTCATATTGACGGGGAGTAGCGCAGTTTGGCTAGCGCGTTTGAATGGGGTTCAAAAGGTCGTGGGTTCAAGTCCCACCTCCCCGACCACTTTAACAAAGGATGACTAAGAAGGAATTCTTCTCGCCGTACTCGGCTCGAAGTAAAATTTTTTCTTGGGTGATAATTTGTTAAGAAAAGTATTTTCTTCTCGCCGTACTCGGCTCGAAGTAAAATTTTTTCTTGGGTGATAATTTGTTAAGAAAAGTATTTTCTTCTCGCCGTACTCGGCTCGAAGTAAAATTTTTTCTTGGTATTGATAGTAGAAAAAATTTTAAAGGAGGTGTATGATGGGGTATGCAGGTCCAGAACGCCGTAGATTTCCACGTATCAGCGGTCGTTTTATCGTTTCGTATCGGATACTTGAAGAAAGCAATAATATTGATATTACCCAGACAAAGAACCTGTGTTTAGGCGGCATGCTTCTTACGACGAACCGGCAGTTTAATCCGGGGATCAATCTTGCAATTGAAATACGCTTGCCTTTTGACCCTAATCCGCTTATGTTGGTGGCTAAGGTTATTGAATCAAGAGAAATAACTAAAGGGTTAATATACGATACAAGATTGAGGTTTTTATCCGTTGACGATAAGCACAAGGATGTGCTTTCCCAAACAGTGGGTTATTATTTGAAGAGGCAATAAGCATGAAAAAGATTACGATTGGTTTGATCGGGTTCGGTAATGTTGGTTCCGGGGTCGTCAAGATCTTGCGTGAGCGCAGGGCATTTTTAAGTGAAAAGATTGGCATGGAGTTAAGTATAAAGAAAATCTGCGATAAAGATTTTTCTGTTAAGCGCTCTGTTTCTGTTGATAAAGATCTTTTGACGAAAGACGCGGCGGATATTATTAACGACCCGCAGATAGATATTGTGGTTGAGTTGATGGGGGGGATACACCCTGCTAAAGAATTTATAATGCAGGCGCTAAGTAAAGGAAAGAATATTGTTACTGCTAACAAGGCTCTTTTGGCTCAGGATGGCAAAGAGATTTTTGCCACTGCCCTTGACCGCGGTAAAAGTATTTATTTCGAAGCATCGGTTGGCGCGGGCATCCCAATTATCAAGTCGTTGCGCGAAGGTTTAGCGGCGAACAAATTCAAGAGTATTTTTGGCATTTTAAATGGTACCTCAAATTATATTCTTTCCAAGATGTCTGTTGAGCGTTGTTCATTTGCTGAAGCGTTAAAAGAGGCAAAGGCAAAAGGGTATGCCGAGAGTGATCCGAGCCTTGATATCGAGGGGGGAGATTCTGCGCACAAGTTAATACTGCTTACGTTTCTTTGTTTTGGTAAGTTGGTAAGCATGCACGATATTTTTATTGAAGGCATTTCTCATATTTCATCTTCCGATATTGAATATGCCAAGGAATTAGGTTTTGAGATTAAGCTGTTGGCTATTGCAAAAAAAGAATTCGACGAGTTAGAGGTGCGCGTGCACCCCACGCTTATCCCCCAGGCGCATCTTCTGGCATCGGTGAAGAGTGTTTTTAATGCTATCTATGTTTCAAGCGATCTGGCGGGAGATCTGCTATTTTATGGCCCTGGCGCAGGGCAGATGTCTGCGGCATCAGCCGTTGTCGCGGATTTGATCGATCTTACGCAAGATATCAAAGCGGGGCTGTTCAGACCTACGCTTAATATGGTGAGTGATAGTTCTATCAAGAAGTTAAGAAAAATGAATGAGGCCCAGAGCCGTCACTATATTCGGTTTATGGTTGTGGATAAGCCGGGAGTTCTGGCAAGGATTGCTGGTATTTTGGCGAAGTATGGGATTAGTATCGCGTCAGTTTCCCAGAAGGAGCGCGGCAGGCAGCAGGTTGTGCCCGTGGTGATGGTTACTCATGAAGCAAGGGAAGAAAATCTGCGTTTAGCGTTACAGACGATCGATCGGCAGGATGCTGTTAAACAGAAATCTGTTGCGATTAGGATTGAGGAAGTGTGATGCCAGATCACCAGTCACCCGTTACCAGTCACCAGTATAAGGGTTTAATAGAAAAGTATAAGGCATTTTTGCCTATTACTGATGCAACGCCTATTATTAGCCTGCATGAGGGGAACACTCCTTTAATCCATGCAGCTGCTCTAAGCGCGCTGGTAGGCAATAAATGCGAAGTATATTTAAAATACGAAGGATTAAATCCCACGGGTTCTTTTAAAGACAGGGGAATGACCGTTGCGATTTCAAAAGCTTGTGAAGAGAAGTCTACGGTGGTAATGTGCGCTTCGACTGGCAACACCTCTGCATCTGCTGCTGCTTATGCAGCAAAGGCAGGAATAAAGTGTATTGTTTTAATTCCGGGAGGTGCTATTGCCTTGGGTAAGCTTAGCCAGGCGTTAATCCATGGGGCAACGGTTTTAGCGGTTGAGGGCAATTTTGACGATGCATTACAGTTAGTGCGTAAGATTACTGATCAATATCCCGTTACGCTGGTTAATTCACTTAATCCTTATCGTATTGAAGGTCAAAAAACCGCTAGCTTTGAAATTTGCGATTACTTAGGCGATGCGCCGGATTTTCAGGTTATGCCGGTGGGTAATGCCGGTAATATTACCGCATATTGGAAAGGGTATAAGGAATATCGGAATGCGCTCAAGAGCAGGACATTGCCCAAAATGCTTGGATTCCAAGCGGAGGGCGCGGCGCCTATTGTGCGCGGAAAACCAATAGAGAAACCAGAAACGATCGCCACCGCAATACGCATCGGTAATCCTGCCAGTTGGCAACAGGCAGTTGCTGCGCGGGACGAATCAGGCGGATTAATTGATATGGTTTCTGATGAAGAGATTCTTCAAGCTTATGCCTTACTGGCTGCCAAGGAAGGTGTTTTTGTTGAGCCTGCTTCCGCAGCGTCCATCGCAGGATTGATGAAATTAGCTAAGCAAGGGTACTTTAGTCGTGCCGCTCGTATCGTGTGTATCTTAACGGGGCATGGCCTGAAAGATCCGGATAGGGCTATCAAGACGATCCATGAGCCGAAAAAGGTTAAAGCTGATTTAAACGCGATCCTTAAGGAGATCGGATATTAATCTGACCCCCAACGTGTCATTACGTCGTAAGAAAATTTTAATTACCGCAGGTCCGACGTGGGTTCCCCTTGATTCAGTGAGGGTGATGAGCAATACTGCTAGTGGTGAAACTGGTATATTGCTGGCGGAGCAACTTACCGCTCTGGGCGCCCGCGTTACCTTATTAATGGGGCCGGTTTTATCTGGTCGTACTATTCCTAAGCGCGTCCGCAAGATTTCGTTTTGTTTTTTTAATGAATTGAAAGAACGGTTGACGAAAGAATTAAAATCGAGGCGCTACGACGCAGTCATCCACGCTGCGGCAGTTTCTGATTTTGCGCCGGCTCAACCACTGAAGGGTAAGTATACATCTGATAAACGTCTTACGATTACCCTGATTCCTACTACTAAAATAATCGATAGCATTAAAAAGATTAATCCTCGTCTGCATGTGATTGGTTTTAAATTTGAGCCAGAAGCAAAGCATTCTTTTTTAATTGCAGAGGCGCGCGCGTTGATGAAGCGCGCAAGGCTTGATCTGGTGGTGGCAAATACGACGTTGCATCGCGCCTATCAGGCTTACCTAGTAAGCGCTGAAGCATTAATCGGCCCTTTCCGGGATAAGAAGGCCTTAGTTAATAATTTGTGTAACGTATTAGGAAAAATCTTATGAAAGAACAAAACGTGAATCCGCAGGTGCGGCGAATAATTGAAGAATTTGTGTGTCAAGCAACCAAAGCATACGGTGAAGGGTTGCGTTCGGTGATCTTGTACGGCAGCGCTACAAGCAGCGAGTTTATTCCTGGCCACTCTAATGTTAACCTACTTGTAGTGCTTGAGGATGCGGCATTAGAGAATCTTAAAGTGATGGCGACAATATTCAGGAAGCGCTCATTCAGTATGATCACGCCGTTATTTCTTACTGAACATTATCTGGTTACCTCCTTAGATATATTTCCCATTGAATTTCTTGATATTAAAGAAAATTACGTGGTCATGTACGGAAAAGATGTAATGCACGGCAGGCAGGTTGATAGTAAGAACCTAAGATTCCAATGTGAGCAGGAATTGAAATCTAAGCTTATAGTTATAAAGAGCGCCTATGTAAAGATAAGCAATGTGCGCCAAATGAGGGCGTTTCTCTTTAAGGCTTTTACGTCGATCATGCATATTTCCCGAAACCTTGTGCGCCTGAAAGGCAAAGTTCCGGGATATAGCAAGTCTGAAATTATTGCGCAATTGGGGATAGAGTTTTCATTTGATACCACGACCCTCAAGAGGATCGCAGAAATTAAGCAGGGCAATCTTCGTTTGCGTCCCGATGAAAACGAGGCACTCTTAGTGGCGCTGCTTAAAGATCTTGAACATATTATAGCGTTGGTAGATACACTTTAGTAATTAGCATGATGAAGAAATGGCTCATTGGGGTGGTGCTGGGATTAGTATTGCTGGCGCGCTACTCCTGGGCATTGGATATTCCTAAACCTCAAGGCTGGGTCAATGATTTTGCTAACGTTATTTCTGAAGATTACCGCGACAAGCTGACTAGCCTGATAGAGTCGCTTGAGCAGAAGACCTCCGCAGAAATTTTTGTCGTTACCATAGATTCGATTGCGCCGTTTGATGAAAAAGAATTTGCGCGCGAGCTCTTTGATAATTGGAAACCCGGAAAAAAAGGTAAGGATAACGGCGTACTCGTGCTCGTGGCAGTGGAGGAGCGGCGCTGGCGTATTGAAACTGGCTATGGAGTCGAGGGGATCTTGCCTGACGGAATCTGTGGGGATATCGGCCGTAACTACATGGTCCCGGATTTTAAGCAAGGTAACTATGCGAAGGGCCTTTATGCCGGCGTAGTTAAAATAGTGGGAATTCTTGGTGGCGATATCGATGCTCAACCGGCAATTCCGCGTAAAAATGGGTCTTCTTTTAGTGTTCTTGGTTTTGTGCTGTGGTTTATCATCCTCGGAGTAGGCGGGACTGTTATTGCGTTGCCGTGGAGAGCGTTTCTTGCTGTAGGTGTAGCGCTATCTCTTATAGCATTTTTCTTGGGTTCGCTTGGCGCGCTGTTTATTGTTATAATTATATTTATTATTCTTTTCATTTTGAAATCTAATATACATCAAACCGGGACTTATTCAAGCGGAGATTGGAGCTCGGGAGGAGGATTCGGCGGCGGTGGCTTCGGGGGAGGCGGATTCGGCGGCGGTGGAGGAGGCGGAGGCGGCGGAGGAGGAGCAGGAGGAGGATTCTAGAGGGAGGGTCTTTAATGAAAAATTTTTTACTTGTAGCAGCAATTATTGTGGTTGTTGGTATCGTGGTTTTTGTATCCGGGTATAATGGTATTGTGTCTAAGCATGAAACCATCGCTGCAAAATGGGCGCAGGTTGAGAACCAGCTGCAGCGTAGGAATGACCTAATTCCTAATTTAGTGAATAGCGTAAAAGGGTATGCCGCGCATGAGAAGACTTTATTTGAAGATATTACCAACGCCCGTTCACAGTGGGCAAAGGCAACTACTGTAGATGAGAAGGTGAAGGCGGCAAGCGCAGTTGATGCAGCGTTATCTCGGTTGCTCTTGGTGGTTGAGAATTATCCGATACTTAAGGCAAATGAGACGTTCTTACAGCTCATGGATGAATTATCCGGAACAGAAAATCGTATTGCCGTGGAGAGGATGCGTTTCAATGAGGCAGTAAAAGAATATAATGTTTCGGTGCGCATGGTTCCAGGCAATGTTATTGCTAGGATGTTTGGTTATAAGCCTGCAACTGAATATTTTAATGCTGAGGAAAACGCAAGACTTGTTCCAGAGGTTAAATTCTGAGTATTTATTATTAACCACGAGCTACTAATTACGAGTCAAGAATATGAAATATATAGTTTTAGTTGGTGATGGTATGGCGGATTATCCTGTTGCGGAGCTTGATGGCCGAACTCCTTTAGAGGCTGCGAAGACTCCACATATGGATTATATCGCCTCTGCAGGTCAGCTGGGGCGTGTCAATACTATCCCTGATAACATGTCGCCAGCGTCGGATGTCGCCAATATTTCAATCCTTGGGTATGATCCCCAGCAATTCTATTCAGGCCGCGGGTCGCTAGAAGCAGCGAATTTGGGGGTTACTTTAGAAGAGGATGATGTTGCGTTTCGGTGTAATCTTATCACTGTTGAAGGCGATACGCTTGTTGATTACAGCGCCGGTCATATCAGCTCAAAAGAAGCTGCGGATATTATTCACTGCATCGACGCGCAACTTGGTTCCCAGCGTATTAAATTCTATCCGGGTGTGAGCTATCGGCATCTTATGGTAGTCAAGGGCGGAGCCTTGCAAGGGTTGCACGATCTGGCATGTAAACCTCCTCATGATATAACCGGTCAAGATATTTCGAAGAATCTGCCACGGGGCAAAAAGGCAGAGGAGATTATTCAACTCATGGAGCAATCGCGCGCTATCTTGGCAAAGCATGACATTAATCAGGTGCGTATTGATCTGAAAGAAAATCCGGCTAATATGATTTGGCTCTGGGGGCAGGGAAAGAAGCCTGCGATGCCAAAGTTTGTTGAGAAATTCAACATTACCGGGAGCGTGATCTCGGCAGTAGATTTGATAAAAGGATTAGGAAGAATCCTGGGGCTTGATGTTATTAATGTCAAGGGGGCCACAGGATATTATGATACTAATTATGAAGGCAAAGCAAAAGCAGCGCTTCAGTCTTTAAGACATCATGATTTTGTTTTTGTGCATGTCGAGGCGCCGGACGAGGCAGGCCATAATGGAGATCTACGGGAGAAGATAACGGCGATCGAGCGTTTTGATCAGTTTGTGGTTGGCGCCTTTTTGCAGGCTTTTAAAAACAAGCCTGATTTTCGCCTCTTGGTGCTGCCTGATCATGCAACGCCCGTTGCGTTAAAAACTCATGTGGCAGGAGAGGTTTGCTTTGGGCTTATCGGCAAAGGCATTGCCCCGGGACATTTTGCGGGTTACAGCGAAAAAGAGGCATTAAGGTCATCGCTTGAGTTTCCTAAAGGCCACGAATTATTGGAGTATGTTATAAAGTCATCGTAGAATACCGAGAGGGTGGTTGATGCATTCGACGTTGATTGTCCTGGTAACAATCGTTCTTTTTATCTTAGCGTATGCATGGTATGGCCGTAAGCTTGAGCGCCTTTGGCATATCGATCCTAAACGAGCTACTCCGGCTTTCACCAAGTATGATAGCGTTGATTATATACCAGCGCAGAATTGGTTGGTGTTGTTTGGGCATCACTTTTCTTCGATTGCTGGCGCAGGACCCATTATTGGGCCGGTTATTGCGTGTTTATTATGGGGTTGGTTGCCTGCTTTGCTATGGGTGTTATTGGGAACGATTTTTATTGGTGGAGTGTTAGATTTCGGTTCTTTGATAACTTCAGTGCGCGAACATGGTTCTAGCGTTGCTGATATTGCTATGCATGTTGTGTCAAGGCGGGCAAAGCTGTTGTTTGCTTTCTTTGTCTGGCTTGCGCTAATTTTGGTAGTAGCAGTATTTGCTTATTTGTGCGCAGACACCTTTGTGAAAGAGCCAAAGATTATTGCCCCTTCACTTGGTCTTATACCGGTAGCTATGATTGTCGGCTTTCTGATGTATCGGGTCCGGGCAAATAGTATTTTAACTACTATTTTTGGTTTAGTTTGTTTGGTTGGCTTGATGATCGCTGGCAACGTTTGGAGTGTCCAGCTTAGCCAGACGGTTTGGATTGTTATTTTATTGGGGTATTGTTTTTTCGCTTCGGTATTGCCGGTGAATATATTGCTTCAGCCGCGTGATTATCTGTCCAGTTTCTTGTTATTTTTTGGATTAGGCGTAGGCTATCTTGGCTTATTGGTTTCCCCAAAGATAATGACGATGCCGGCAATTTCGCATTGGTCGTCGATGCAGGGCAACCTGTGGCCGATGTTGTTTGTTACGGTGGCTTGCGGGGCAGTTTCAGGTTTCCATGCTCTTATTGCCAGCGGCACAACTTCAAAACAGATTGCAAGCGAGCGCCATGTGAAGCGTATTGGTTTTGGTGGTATGGTGCTTGAAGGTGTTGTGGCGGTACTTGCGATTGTTGCCACAGCCATTCTTTTTGCTTCCGGAGATAATCTTCAAGAAGCCATGCAAACTATGGGGCCAATCGGTATTTACGGCAAAGGGTATGGAGTGATAACTGATCGGCTGTTGTCAGGCCAGGGGAGTTTTATTGCAATTATTATTTTGAATGCGTTTATTTTAACGACGCTTGATACAGCGGTGCGCATCGCGCGTTATCTTACTGAAGAGTTGTTTAGGTTTAAGAATCGCTATCTTTCAACTATGGTTATTGTAGGCGTTAGCGCTTTTCTGGCTTTAAGCGGGCAGTGGCAGAGGCTTTGGCCGATATTCGGGGCTTCTAATCAGTTGGTAGCAGCTTTGGCATTATTTGTTTTGAGTTGTTGGTTGTTGGCTAAAGGTAAAACAGTCCATGTCACTATCTGGCCGGCTTGTTTTATGTTGGTTACCACGATGGCGGCATTAGTGTGGCAGGCGGTGCATTATGTTCGGCAACAGCAGCATCTGCTTTTAGTAATCGATGTGGTGTTACTTTTATTAGCGGTGTTTATTGTTTTTGAAGTGGCGCGCGTTTTGCGCAATAGGAGAATACAGCATGCCTAATCGGTTGATTGTACAAAAATTCGGTGGTTCTTCAGTCGCAAATGTTGATCGTATTAAAAATGTTGCTACGCGGGTGGTTAGTTATAAGAAAAAAGGTTATGATGTTGTCGTAGTGGTCTCTGCGCTGGGTGATACAACTGATGAGCTTCTGGAATTAGCGGCGCAGATTAATAGTGATCCTTCTGAACGAGAAATGGATATGCTGTTATCAACGGGAGAACAGATCTCTGTTGCGTTGTTGGCCATGGCAATCCACAAGCATGGTTGTGAAGCAATATCTTTCACTGGCGCTCAGGTAGGCATCATTACCGATACAAGCCATACCCGTGCTCGTATTTTAAAGATTAATGCTGACAAGATTAGGGAAGAGCTTAGCAAGGGCAAGATTGTTATTGTGGCAGGGTTTCAGGGTGTTACTATCCATCAGGATATTACGACGTTGGGTAGGGGTGGTTCTGATCTGACGGCGGTAGCACTTGCCAAAGAACTTAACGCGCATGAGTGCGAGATTTATACTGACGTTGAAGGGATCTATACCACTGATCCGCGCATTGAGCCGAAGGCGCGCAAAATAAAAGAGATTACCTATGATGAAATGTTGGAAATGGCTTCTTTAGGCGCGCAAGTTATGCAGGCGCGCTCTATAGAAGTTGCCAAGAAATTTAACGTGCCCATACATGTGCGTTCCTCATTTTCGAACAATCCCGGCACGATGATTATTAAGGAGGTCAAACGAATGGAAGAGGTAGTGGTCAGTGGCGTTACGATCAACAAACATGAAACAAAATGTACCGTGTGTGATGTGCCTGATAAACCCGGCGTTGCCGCCGAGATCTTTAAAGAGCTTTCGGATGCAGGTGTGAGCGTTGATATGATTGTGCAGAATGTTTCGCATATCCGTCAGACCGATATTTCTTTTACCGTGAGCAAGGCTGCTGCCGCTAAGGCGCTCAAGATCGTTTCTCGGGTTGCTAAAAAGATTAATGCAGGAGAGGTTATTGCGGATGAAGATATCGCTCGCGTTTCTATTGTCGGCGTAGGGATGAAGTCTCATTCGGGCGTCGCTGCTGCCATGTTTGATGTCTTGGCAAAAAACCGCGTCAATATTGAGATGATTTCAACTTCCGACATAAGTATATCATGCATTATAAAAAAGAAATTTGCCGAAACTGCAGTTAAGGCGTTACACGCGAAGTTTGGTCTAGCCCAAAATTGAGGTTTGCTTATGAGAAACATTAGTGTGTATGATACAACCTTGCGCGACGGCGCTCAAGGCGAAGGCATCTCATATTCGGTTAATGATAAGATGCGCATTGCCCGGCAGCTCGATGCGTTGGGGGTAGATTATATCGAAGGCGGCTGGCCTGGGTCTAATCCTAAGGATATGGAGTTCTTTAAGGCTATGGCTAAAGGAGCGTTACACCACAGCCAGCTTGTTGCTTTTGGTTCGACGCGCCGGCCCCATAGTAACGCGTCCAACGATACCAATCTTAAGGGGACTTTACAATCAAAGGCTAAGGTGGTTACGCTGTTTGGCAAAACGTGGGATTTGCATGTGCAGGATGTACTCAAGACGAGCCTTGAAGAAAATCTTGCTATGATTGCCGATTCGGTGGGGTATTTAGTTTCAAAAGGCTTAACGGTATTTTATGACGCGGAACATTTTTTTGATGCTTATGCTGCGAACCAAAAGTACAGTTTGCAATGCCTAATCGCTGCGCAAAATGCAGGAGCGCAAGCTATTGTGCTGTGTGATACAAACGGTGGAACTATTACTTCGCAGATAGTAAGAATTATGCAAGAGGTGAGGCCGCATATTAACGTCAAGCTTGGGATCCATTGTCATAATGACTGCGAGCTGGCGGTAGCTAATTCTTTAGCGGCAGTGGAAGTTGGGGCAGATATGGTGCAAGGTACGATTAATGGTATTGGAGAGCGCTGCGGTAATGCAAACCTGATTTCAATTATTGCCAATCTTGCCTTGAAGATGGATACCCGCTGTTTAAGTAGCAACGCGGTTGCGGAATTGACTAAGGTGTCGCATTTCGTCAGTGAGATAAGTAATATGCGCCAAAGAAATGACCAGCCGTTTGTGGGGGCATCGGCATTTGCACATAAGGGCGGGGTGCATATTAACGCGGTTATGAAGAATCCGCGCACGTATGAACATATCGATCCGACGATGGTAGGTAATCATCGTAGAATTTTAGTTTCTGAATTAGCTGGCAAAACCGGTATTTTGCTGCGCGCAAAGGCGCTTGAATTCGACTTAAGCAAAGAAGATCCCAAGACAAAGAAGATTTTAAAACTTGTTCAGAATCTTGAAAATCAAGGATACCATTTTGAAGCCGCAGAGGCCTCTTTTGCGTTATTAATGAAAAGGGCCCTGAAGAAACACGCCAAGTTTTTTGAATTAGAAGGTTTTCGCGTAGTCATTGAAAAACAGTCGAATAAGAAAATTACCTCCGAGGCTATTATTAAGGTCAAGGTAAAGGGGGTGCGTGAGCATACGGCAGCTGAAGGTGACGGCCCGGTGAACGCTTTGGACAATGCCTTGCGTAAAGCGCTTAAGGATTTTTATCCTGGATTGTCCCGGATGCACCTTTCTGATTTTAAGGTGCGCGTGCTCGACGAAAAAGCAGGCACCGCAGCAAAGGTGCGCGTGCTTATCCAGTCGCAGGATGAAAAAGATTCCTGGAGCACGATTGGCGTTTCAGAGAATATCATTGAGGCTTCTTGGCAGGCCTTGATGGATAGCGTCGAATATAAACTGTTAAAAGATGATAAAGGCGGTGTCAAAGAATAGTTTTTATGAATGAAATCCCATCCCGTTATAACCCTCAAGAAGTAGAAGACAGGTGGTATCAATATTGGCAGGAGCAAAAAAACTTTTCTGCAGCGCCAAATCCTGCGAAAAAGCCATTTTGTATTGTTATCCCCCCTCCTAATGTAACCGGCATCCTGCATATGGGCCATGCCCTCAATAATACTATCCAAGATATCCTTATTCGTTATCACCGCATGAAAGGCGAAGAATCGCTGTGGATGCCAGGAACGGACCATGCTGGCATTGCGACGCAGAATGTCGTTGAGAAATCCATTGCTAAAGAAGGATTAAAGCGGCAGGATCTTGGGCGTGAGAAATTCATTGAGCGTGTTTGGCAATGGAGAGAGCAGTATGGTTCAACGATCATCCATCAACTTAAGAAACTTGGCTCTTCTTGTGCGTGGGAGCGCTTGCGCTTTACCATGGATGATGAGTATTCCAAGGCCGTGCTTGAGGTTTTTGTGCGTCTTTATGAGCAGGGGTTGATTTACCAGGGCAATTATATTATTAACTGGTGTCCCCGCTGTCAGACTGCGCTTGCGGATGAAGAGGCCCCGCACCGGGACCTGCAGGGTAATTTGTATTACATCAAGTATCCTGTGAAAAAGTTGCCAGTTTCCGGTTCTCAGTCGTCAGCAAGAAACAAAAACAAGAAACAAAAGACGGCGGATTATATTGTCGTTGCTACAACCAGGCCGGAGACGATGCTAGGGGATACGGCAGTGGCAGTGAATCCCAAGGATAGGCGGTTTAAGCATTTAATCGGCGCAACGCTTACGCTTCCTTTAATAAATCGAGAAATTAAAATTATTGCCGATAGTTCTGTTGATATCAAATTTGGAACTGGCGCAGTAAAGGTTACCCCGTCTCATGATCCCAATGATTATGCTCTAGGTAAAAAACACAATCTTGATTTTATTACCGTAATGTCTGCAGACGGACGCATGAATGTCTCAGCCGGTGAGTATCAAGGCATGGATCGATTCGAGGCTCGTGAGGTGATTCTTGAGGATCTTAAAGAGCAAGGGTTGCTTGAGAAGGTAGAGGCGCATGCAATGTCAGCAGGGCATTGCTATCGCTGTCATACTATTATCGAGCCATATTTGTCTAAACAGTGGTTTGTGAAGATGAAACCTCTGGCTGCGCCTGCGCTTGAGGCAGTAAAAAAAGGGACCATCACGTTTTATCCTAAGCGTTGGATGAAAGTGTATATCCATTGGATGGAGCAAATTCAGGATTGGTGTATCTCGCGGCAAATCTGGTGGGGGCACCGGATTCCTGTTTATTATTGTAAGCAATGCCAGGAGGCAGGAATTTCGGATTCAAGAATTAAAGACCAAAATGCAAATATAAATCCTGGTGTGATAGTTAGCCGCGTTAAGCCAGAAACATGTCCTCATTGCGGCTCAGCCGAAATCACGCAAGACGAAGATGTGCTTGATACCTGGTTTTCTTCATGGTTGTGGCCGTTTGCAACGTTTTACTGGCCTTTTGAGTCATCTGATGCGCATAACGTTGCGCAGCAACAAAATGATCTTAAGTATTTTTATCCAACATCGGTTTTGGTGACGGCGCCAGAGATTATTTTCTTTTGGGTGGCGCGCATGATCATGGCCGGATTTGCTTTTATGGGCGCTGCCCCTTTTAAGGATGTGTATATTCACGGCACGGTGCGCGATATCGAAGGAAAAAAGATGTCAAAGTCCCTGGGTAATATTATTGATCCGCTTGAGATTATCAAGGAGTACGGAACTGACGCCTTGCGATTCAGTTTGATTTCTATTACCGCGCAAGGGCAGGATGTATTTCTTTCTAAAGAGCGCTTCGAACAAGGGAGAAATTTCGCGAATAAAATTTGGAATGCCGCGCGGTTTATATCAATGAACCTCAACCCACAGCAGGTGCGGGTTGATCTATGCGAATATTATCAGGCTCAAACGTTATCCTTAACGAACCGTTGGATACTAAGCCGGTTTTACTCAACGCTTCAGGAAACGCAGAAACGTTTAGACGCATATAAATTTAACGAGGCAGCTAATAACCTGTATAGCTTTTTTTGGCATGAGTTTTGCGATTGGTATCTTGAAATGATAAAAGGGGATATCGCTGCTGGCGAAAATCAAGTGGTTATGTATAAAGTGCTTGAAAAGTTTTTGCGCGTCCTGCATCCTTGTATGCCTTTTATCACTGAAGAGTTGTGGCAGCGGCTTTACGCGTTAGCGCAGCATGCGGATGTTGAGCCAACGAGCATTACCAGGCAAACCTGGCCGCACGTGCAGACGCAGATCATTGATAAAAAACTTGAGCAGTCGATGCAGCTTTTATTTGATTGTGTTACGGCTATACGCAATATGCGCTTAGAATTAGAGATTCCTTTATCAGATGTGGTGGCTGTGCGTATTTGTTTAGCGAATAAGAACAAAAGGGCATTTCTGCAAACGTTTGAGGCTTCGATACGATCGCTTGCTAAGGTTGGGACGCTTTCCTTTGTTGACCACTATGAGCGTTCGCCGGGTGAATTTGCCAATGTGGTGGCCGATGCGCACGTTGTTATTTCGCTTCCCGGAGAACGCGAAATAGAAAAACTGAAAATAAAGACAGAGGCCAATATCTTTAAGACTAAATCAGAAATCAAAGCTAAAAAGGCCATGTTGGCAAATGAACATTTCCTTAAGCGCGCCCCAGCTGAAGTAGTGGCGAAAGAGCAAGAGAGGCTGCAGCAATTAGAGGATACGCTTAAGAAACTTGAGGTAATGCACGATGGGTTCCGATAGGAAGTTTCTTTCTGAATCAACCCCGCGGTTAGATGAAGATGTTGTTGAGCGTATTGTCCGTCATGCTCTCGTCGAAGATATTGGCAAGGGAGACATCACTACACGGCTGACGATTCCGAAGCGCAAGCGCATTCAGGCAATGATTGTTGCCCAAGAAGAGGGCATACTCTGCGGTATATCGGTTGCAGAAAAGGTCTTTAAGGCTGTTGACAAAAATATTCATTTCAAGGTCCTTGTTAGAGAAGGGCATCTGCTTAAGAAAGGTAGGACCATTGCCAAGATCAATGGCGAGGCAGCGAGTATTTTGACCGCAGAGCGCGTGGCGCTTAATGTTGTGTCGCTGCTTTCAGGCGTTGCAACGCGCACCAGGGCGTTTGTTAAACATACCGAGCCGTCTAGGGCGAAGATCA
>JAGOIJ010000140.1 GCA_017995695.1 Candidatus Omnitrophota bacterium
ACATTTGAGAATTTTGTTGCAGAGTCTATGCCGATGCCGGGTTATGAAGATTCAGTTGAGGCGAAGGAAGCAGCGATGCTTTTGAATGAATTTACTGTAAAGTCCCACAAGGTATTGCAGGAGTCGTTATTGAATAAGAAAAGAATCAGCGAAAATAAAATGCCGGGCAATGTTATTCTTTCCCGCGATGCTGGCGACAGGCTCCCCAAGTTTCCTCCGATCAGCGAAGTATTTAAGGTTAAGTTTGGATCGTTCGTGCAAATGCCGGTAGAAAAAGGCATTGCGCTTTTAACCGGTATCGATGTTATCGATATCCCTGAATCAACAGGGCATCTTGATGTTGATTATCCTATCTGGGCGAAGGTTGCGCTTGATTCGATTAAGAAGTTTGATGGTATTTACGTGCACATCAAAGGGCCTGATGAGCCAGCGCACGACGGTGATTTTACCAAGAAAAAAGAGATTATTGAGGCGATTGACAAATTCTTTTTTGCAAAACTTCTTCCCGCGCTTACTATGCGCGACGTCATTATCGCCGTTACCGCAGACCATTCTACAGTTTGCAGTGTTAAGGCCCACACTGCTGATCCTGTGCCCCTGTTGGTATGTGGCGGCGCAATTAAGCCTGATGGTTCTTTAAGTTTTTCCGAGAAAGCCGCAAAGCTTGGCTCTCTGAAGGAGATCATCGGACAGGATATTATGCCCCTCCTGGTGAAATTCGCAAAAGAATAACATAAATCTCAGTGGTAAGTTGTAAGTGGTAAGTTGTAAGTTTTTTGTGTGTTTAACTTACTACTTACTACTTACTACTTATAACAACAATGAAAACATACGATGTCATAGTCATTGGCGGCGGGCATGCCGGCATTGAGGCAGCACTTGCCAGCGCGCGCATGGGCAATGATACGCTTATGCTTATTTTGAATGCTGCTACTATTGGCGTGATGAGTTGTAATCCCGCTATCGGTGGCGTTGGCAAAGGCCAATTAGTAAAAGAGATTGACGCCTTAGGGGGAGCAATGGGCCGCGCCGCTGATGCCTGTGGTATACAATTCAGAGTGCTCAATGCTTCAAAAGGGCCAGCGGTGCAGTCTTCGCGGGCGCAGATTGACATGGCTCGTTATGCCCGCTATATGCGCAAGCTCGTTCAGCGTCAGCCCCATCTCGATAGTATGGAAGGGCATGTCACGCAGTTGCTCGTCGCAGAAGGAAGAGTTGAGGGCGTTCTTTTAGAAACAGGAGCGCACGTTAAAGCCAAGGCAGTGGTTATAGCTGCCGGAACGTTTTTAGATGGCTTGTTGCATATTGGATTAAACCATCATCCTGGAGGGCGCATTAACGAACCGGCAGCAGTAGGATTGGCTGGGTATTTACAGGCGCTTGGATTTACGCTCTTGCGGTTTAAGACCGGCACCTGCCCCCGGCTTGATAAGAACAGCATAGATTTTTCTCAACTGATTGAGCAAAGAGGCGATGGTGTTCCCCGGCCGTTTTCTTTTGCCACCAAAGGTATCAAGCGCAGGCAAGTTCCGTGCTATATTACGTACACGAATGAAGCCACGCACGCAATTATCCGGGAAAACCTCAACCGCTCACCATTATACTCCGGCTTGATCAAGGCAACGGGCGTGCGCTATTGCCCGTCTATTGAAGATAAGATTGTAAAGTTCGCCGACAAGACCCGGCATCAATTGTTTCTTGAGCCGCAAGGGCTGAATACCGATGAGATTTATCCTAATGGTTTATCGACCAGCTTGCCTGAAGATGTGCAGGAGCAAATTGTGCATTCGATAAAGGGGTTAGAGCACGCTAAGATTCTTCGTTTTGGCTATGGCATAGAGCATACGGTGGTTGAGCCGACGCAATTATTTCCGACCCTTGAGACAAAGCGCATCAAGAATCTTTTTTGCGCAGGGCAGATTAACGGCACAACCGGTTATGAGGAAGCGGCAGCGCAAGGATTACTGGCAGGTATCAACGCTGGCTTGCGCGTTAAACAGAAGGAGCCTTTGATCCTTGATCGCGCAAGCAGTTACCTGGGAGTGTTAGTCGATGACCTCACCACAAAAGGCACCAGCGAACCATACCGCATGTTTACCTCAAGAGTCGAGTATCGCTTAATCGTGCGCGAAGATAATGCTGATATCCGCCTTAGGAATATTGGCTACGCGCTGGGGTTGGTCTCTCGTAAAGATAACGATTCAACGAACAGAAAGATTACCGAGATTAAACGCACGATAGCGAAGTTTAAAGAATGCCGTCTTAAGCCATCTGCGAAAACAAACGAACTATTGCGCCGCCTTAACACCGCTGCTATCGCCAAGGTAGTAACGCTTGAGGAGCTTTTGAAAAGGCCGCAGGTAGGGATTAAGGATCTTGCGTTGTTTGATCACGGAAAGGTATTAGGCACGCCAGAAGCTATGCAACAAGTCGAAATTGAGATAAAATATGCTGGGTTTATCCAGCGGCAGAATGTCGAGGTTGAGCGTTTTAAGCATTTGGAAAAGATCTTGTTGTCTTCTCAGTTCAACTATACGGCAGTCCCGGGGTTATCGCACGAGATCAAAGAAAAATTGACGCGCGCTCAACCCATGACCTTAGGGCAGGCCTCGAGGATTTCTGGTGTGACGCCTGCGGCAATAGCGCTCTTGATGGTGTGGCTGCGAAAGGGTAAGGGTTAGATTTACCATGACAAAAGAAGTACATTATTCTGATCTAAAGGCGTTCTGCCTGAATTTAGGTATCGAGGCGTTTGGCGTCGCCGATATTTCTTCAATCAGAAGAAAGCTTATGTTTGGCGAGGGAACGCTTGCTAAGGTTGATAAGGCTATTTCTTTAGGGGTCGGGTTATCCAGCGCCGTGCTTGAGGATATCGAACAGGCACCGACGAGATTGTATTTCCACCATTATAAAACCGCAAACATGTTTCTTGACCAGTGCGCGTTTAAAGTTTCGTCTTTTTTGCAGCAAAAAGGTTTCCGGGCGATTCCTATCCCTGCTTCTGTTATTGTTGATTGGCAGAATCAAAAGGGGCATTGTTCGCATAAAGAGATTGCGTTGTTGGCAGGTTTGGGTTGGATCGGCAGGAATAACCTGTTGGTGCATCCGGTTTTTGGAAGCCGCTTGCGCCTGGCGACCATCCTAACTGATATTCCGGTTGATACTGATAAACCGCAATCAGCTGATTGTGCCGAGTGTTTCGCCTGCGTTGCCGCTTGTCCTGCTGCCGCGATCAAGCCCAACCCGCAGGAATTCGACCACCTGCGTTGTTTTGAGCAGTTAAAGGCATTCCAGAAGCAGCGGTTGGTTGATCAATATATTTGCGGGGTATGCGTTAACGCTTGCCGCGGCCCAAAGAAGGATTGACCCACCTCTCTTTGCTTGGTATAATTTCTTGCATACGTACGCAACGATAAACCCATGGAAAAACCTTTGTTGTTGATTGTTGATGATGAGCAGGAAATCTGCGAGATAACCTGTAGTTTTCTGAAGAAGAAAAATTATAGCGTAATAAGCGCAAATGCCGCCGAAGAGGCCCTCGTTTTAATTAACCAAAAGCATCCTCGCCTTGTGTTGTTAGATATGCGTCTGGGAGAGGATTCCGGCCTCGATGTGTTAAAGAAAATTAAGCAGCTTGATGCCACTATACAAGTTATTATGGTTACTGCGCTGAATGACGAGCAGAGCGCGCAGGAGGCAATGGCGCAAGGGGCCATTGCGTATATTACGAAGCCTTTTACAGCCACCTTTTTAAATGACCTTATTGCGCAGAAGTTGCAGGAGGGCGGTATTTCTTCGTGAAAAAAGCGATTGTCACTTGGATTAGAAAGCAAGTAAAGGCTGCGAAGGTTAAGGGGGCGGTGTTTGGCTTAAGCGGCGGCATAGATTCCTGCGTAGTGGCAGCGTTGCTTAAGGAGGCGCTGGGTCCTTCCCGGGTTTTGGCTTTACTGCTTCCTTGTCATAGTCAAGCGCAGGATTCTAAAGATGCTATGCTTGTGGCAAAGCGCTTAGGGATAAGAACGCGTACTATTGATTTGAGCAAAACGTATGATACCTTGTTAAGCGTGTTGCCTTCCGCCAGCACCCTAGCCAAAGTTAATCTTCGGCCACGTCTAAGAATGATGGTGTTGTATTATTTTGCTAACAAGTTGAATTATCTTGTCTGTGGCACAGGCAATAAATCAGAACTCATGGCGGGTTATTTTACAAAACACGGCGATGGCGGAGTAGATATATTACCGATTGGGTCGCTCCTTAAGCGGCAGGTGCGCGCGCTAGCGTTGGAGCTTGATATCCCCGAACATATTATTACCAAGCCGCCGACAGCCGGGCTTTGGCCAGGGCAGACTGATGAAGCAGAGATGGGGATAACATACCAACAGTTAGATGATATTATTGACTGTTTAGAAAAAGGCAAGAAGCAACGGCAGGGCAGTCACAACGT
>JAGOIJ010000141.1 GCA_017995695.1 Candidatus Omnitrophota bacterium
AATATACTCTTGCCGCCCGGCCGCGAACCCTTAACGCGATTGTTGTAATTCATGCAAATCGAATAAACCAAGCCTGCGACAACGCTCTCTTTATCAATACCCTCTTGCAATGCGGTCTTAATATCGCTGGAAATAAAAGCGGCGCACTGATCGCTGAAGTTAGGGCTTTTCTGGCTACGCAAAGCGATAGCAGCAATCTCCTGCATCTCAATCCCCAAAATCTCCTTACTCGCCTCCTCGAGGAACGATCCTGTGCCTGCCGAGCAGGCCTCGTTCATCGCATAATCACAAGGAACACCATTAACCAGATACGTATATTTCGCATCCTGCCCGCCGATTTCAAAAATCACATCAACATCCTTATCAAAATACACTGCGGCCCGGGCATGCGCGATAATCTCATTGATAATATCGGGGGTAAGCGCGTGCAAACCGGCAATCTGCCTACCCGAGCCGGTCACGCCTAAACCTACAATCGAAACATTATCCGGGAGTTGACGTAGCAACTCCCGATAACAATTCCGCGATGCCTCAATTGGCTGACCATTGGTTTTTAAATACACCGAGGCAACGATAGCGTCGTCGCTCAAACGCAATACAATAGCCTTGGTGGTTGTCGAACCGACATCAAGCCCCACAATACACGCATCATGAGCATTGGCCTGTTTCCGTTGCAATGATTTAAACGTAACCAACGATTGCGCTTCATGCAGCGACGGCAGGAAACTAAACGATAGCTTGTGTTTATGAAAAATATGCGCGGAATCGATTTTCTTGCACGTGTCCCGATGCTCATAGGCCCACAGCGCTGCGCCCAATGCTTCAAAATAACTCGCTTCTTTTGGAATGAAAAGATCTGGAAAATACTGCCTCAAAAAGTTCATCGCAATCTCATTACGCGAGACGCCACCCACCACGACAATCTTACCCCTGGGGACATGCTGCAGTATCTCAATGATCTTAGCGCTCATCATCTCGCACAACCCAGCAACAACGTTCCCCAATGGCTCTGCTTGATTAAGGGCATGCGTACAATCACTCTTGCAAAAAACTGAACACCTTCCGGAAACTTTAAAAGGCTTATGACGCGCCCCAAGGTACAAGGCTTCTTCTATGCTGATATTCATCCTGCGGATCTGCTGCAGAAAAAATTCCCCTGTGCCTGAAGCGCACTTGCCTGATGTATACGCCGAAACAATCTTGCCATTCTTATCAAGGCTATAAGCAATGAAAGTTTCTGCGCCGCAACTTACCAAAGCATTATAATGACGGTTTTGCCCGCCAAGATAACCAAGCGCGGATTCGGTTGCTTCTGGCTCGGAAAGCGTTGAAACATTAAAGTAATTACGCAATTTTCTGCCTGTGGCAGCTATGGCATCATAGCTTTCAAGTTTCAGATTTGCGAGTTGTCGAGTCAGCACCTGCATTGGGTTGCCTTCGTGGCGCGCCTGAAAAATAAGGCGTGGCTCACCAGTTTCTTCCCTACAAACCTCTACTGCGCTGATCGTGCTTGCGCCTAAACAAATACCCAATGTTTTTTTCATATACTTACCTATAAGCCACGTAGTTTACTAATGAAGATATCATGAAAATACGGAAAGCCTTCGCCTGCGGCTGACCAACTATTAACCTTCGAGTGTTTATTATAACCGACACAGCAACATTAGCAATACAATTCAGCCACAGCCTCCTTGCTTGACAATCGGCTCATTATAATCTATGATATTTCTTGTGAAGAAAATACTCTTATCAATGCTTATCTGGACCGTAGGATCTATCCTGCTCATCATCCTGTATTTCGCGATGCTTATGACCACGCTCCTTTTGTATCCGTTTGACAAAAAACGCGCCTTCACGCACAGGCAATGCTTCTGGTGGTCAGACGCATCGATTGCATTCAATCCTTATTGGAACGTTGAAGTAAAGGGCCTCAACAATATCGATAAAAAACGTACCTATATTATTATAGCCAATCACCAAAGCTTAGCTGATATCGTGCTCGCTTATAAACTAAAAATGCAATTTAAATGGGTCGCTAAAGCAAGTTTATTTAAAATCCCTTTTGTGGGATGGTCGTTAGGGCTGGCAAAACACATAAAGCTGCAAAGAAATAACCTGGGTAGCATTAAGAAAGTCTACCGGGAAGCAGGCCATTGGCTCCGCCGCGGGGTATCGATACTTTTCTTCCCGGAAGGAACACGTAGCGAAACAGCCGAAATGGGCGATTTCCGCAATGGGGCGTTTAAACTGGCGATAAAAGAGCGAGTGCCGATATTACCCATTTTGTTTGAAGGAACCGGTACGGCCATCCCCCGAGGCAGCTGGATATTCACCACAAAAACTGCCGCCAAGCTTACAATCCTACCTGCGATAGAAACGGTTGATTTTCAACCAGCGGACTTCGTCAAACTAAGAGACCTGGCGCGCTCAATTTTAGAAAAAGGATCCTAGAGGGATAAAAACAGGAGCCCTTTAGCCGCTCTTAAGAAAAGCACTCAATGAAACCATGATCTGCAACGGACTTGGCGGACAGCCGGGTATGTGTAATAAGACCGGCACAATATCTTTTACCACTCCCTCGATATAATAAGAATCCTTAAATAACCCTCCGCTTAAAGCGCAATCCCCACAAGCAATAACAAACTTTGGCTCTGGCATAATTTCATAAGTCTTTCTTAAAGCTAGAAGCATGTTTTTCGAAACGGGTCCTGTTACCAAAAGCGCATCAGCATGGCGAGGCGAGGCAACAAAATTGATGCCGAATCGCTGTAAATCATAAATCGGGTTATTCGCCGAAATAATCTCCGACTCGCAAGCGCCGCAAGAGCCGGTATCAACTTCGCGTATATGCAAAGACCTGCCAAATTTCTTTATTATCAGTGATTGCAATGCCCTACCGCTAGATTCAACCTGCTCTATCAGCTTTGCATCAATATGCCGGGTTACAACGCCTTTTAAGATCCGAGTTTTAAGTATGCGCATCATAGGTCATTTCCTGGATACGATAAATCAAAACTTTTATTGCAGAGCGGAAAATCTGGAATAATATTGCCGAGTACCGCGAAAGACAATCCCTGCCAATTGAGAAACGAGGGGTCGACTATTTTACATCTTTCAATTAAACCCGTCGAGCTAGTCTCCAGCCAACATAAAACAGGACCACGCCAACTTTCGACATAACCCAATGCGCTCCCTTTTCTTGGTTGTAACTCGGTTCTTACCTTCTCGTCCATGGCAAGTCCTGCCGCGCATTCTTTAATCAAGCGGCATGATTCTTCAAATTCATAAATCCTGACACGCAACCTAGCCAGCACATCTCCCGATTGCTGAATTGCCATCTTAAATTTAGCTTGACGGTAAACCCCGGGGAAATATTTTCTTAAATCTGTGGGGATTCCTGATGCTCGGGCAACCAGCCCAACCACGCCTAAATCTTCTGCAGTTTTTTTTCGCAAAATTCCTGTGGTATCAACTCTATCCATAAACGATACGCTTGAGCTCAATATTTTTACCAGTTCAGTAAAATCATACTGTAGGCGCTTAAGGGAATTAAGCAAGAGCTCCTTCTTGGCATCATCAATATCCTGCGCAACACCACCCACAACATTAATCTTCCTTAAATACCTATTACCGCTTATCTGTTCGTTTAATTGTAAGATCGCTTCCTTTATGGTTGAGGCATAGGCGTGCGGAAAACTAAAACCGACATCTTGGGCAATGCCGCCGATACTATGCACATGGTTATACATTCGCTCAAGTTCTAAGAATATCACCCTCAAGATGCCTGCCTGGACTGGCACGGTTATCCCAGAAATCTTCTCTGCTGCTTGAGCAAAGGCAAGGCTGTACGCAAAGCTAGCATCGCCGGATACGCATTCGGAGAAACCAACAGCTTCGGTATAAAGCTTACCCTCAAAAAGCTTTTCTACCCCTCGATGGGTAAAGCCAAGCCGCAACTCCAAATTAATGATCGGCTCACCCGCAACGCTAAACCGAAAATGCCCTGGACCGATAATCCCGGCGTGCACCGGGCCAACCGGGACTTCAAATATTCCATCACCATCTACCCGAGAAAACACATAATCACTTAGATCCCGTGGCAAGATTACCTCAAAATCTTTTCTTAGAGGATAACTCTCTTTCGGCCAAACTTCATCATGCAGCCTAATCCTTCGTACGTCAGGATTTCCTTGAGGCTCAATCCCAAACATCTCCCGAATCTCTCTTTCGAAAAGGCTGGCTGAATGCATACTTTTAGCAAGGCTAGCAAAAAAAGGGTTTTTCTGCCCAATATCCATACAAACAATAATCCACTGGCTATGTTTAACATCAATGAATACGCAATATATGACAAAGCTTTCCTTCGCATTGCGTTCGTCACAAGCAAAAAGCATCATTACCGGAGAAGGCAGAATCTTATGCAAAGCAAAGCAGGCATCCTT
>JAGOIJ010000008.1 GCA_017995695.1 Candidatus Omnitrophota bacterium
GATCGTAACCACAACCATACGCCTGCCAAAACGCCGATGCCAATAAACAAAGCAGCAAAAACGCTGCTCCAATTGCCTACAGTCGTAATCGTCTGCCCAAGATAAGGAGAAATACAATATGAAAGAAATACGCGGGGAATAATCCCCAATATAATACATAAGGCTGCTAACACCAAAAGCGCAAACAACATTGCGCCTTTAAGCTCTACGATCTTTTGCTTTGACTGCTTTTTTTCCTGGCCAAGGAATATTGCGTGAATAAATTTAATAAAGCTGGCTAACGTAAGGGCGCTGCCAACCATCGCTGAAACTAACGCAAAGATAAAGACACTGCGCAATCCAAGCGAAGAAGTATTAAACATACCGACCAAGGTGCCCTGATACAACAACCATTTGGAGGCAAAGCCATTAAAGGGCGGGACGCCAGAGATTGATAAAGAAAAAACTAATCCTGCTGAAAACGTAAGCGGCATATACCGGGCTAGATTTCCCAAACGATTGAGCTCAAAGGTATTCTTTTGCGCGGCAGCTGCCCCTCCGGTCAGGAATAATCCTGTTTTATAGAGCGCGTGGTTAACCATATGGAAAATCCCACCGGCAATACCTAGAGGAGTCCCGGTGCCAAATCCCAACACCATATATCCTACCTGGCTGATCGCATGAAATGATAATAGCTTGCGTAGATCATGTTGAATTAACGCCAACAATACGGCAAAGAGTATGGTTAGGCTGCCGATCACCAAAAGTATAACCATGGTTGCATGATTCATCACAAAAAAATCAACACAGATGCGCGCTAAAAAGTAAATCCCCAGAAGCTTATCGAGTGAAGCAGGAAGAATTGCCATGACCGGGATAGGAGCGCTTTCCGCAGCCGTGGGAATCCAGCTATGGAACGGACCGCATCCTGCCTTGGCTAACGCGCCGATAAGCATAAAAATAAATGAACACCACAATAGGGGCGTATCCAACACCACCCCTGACCATTGCGGCATAACTGTTGTACCGGTAGCTGCGATATACAAACAAATCCCTAACATGAGCGCAAAATCTGCCAACCCTAACACGGAAAGCGCCTTGCGGGCGCTTGCCCCTGAACCCAAGCTTAGTAGCGCATACAACAAAACCAACGTTGAACCCCAAGCAAAAATAAAGGTAATAAAATCAAGGGAAAGCACGGCTAAATTTGAAAATCCCACCAACCACACCAAGCAAGAAAAATAACCGCCCTTATCCTCCATATAATCTTTTGAATACAGGCAGGTTATCAAGCCAAAGAAATTTACAAACACTGCAATGACGCTAGAAAAAACCGTTAAACCGCACATTAAATAATAATTGCCAAGGAAGTTAACGGCAACTCCGCTTGCCGGCCTAAAAAACATATAGATAGACCAACCCAGCGCCACAAGAAAAACAGCCAAGGCACAATATACTTTGTGTTTTTTCTGCTTCAACGCCAGCATTACCACACCGGCAAGCAACGGAACTATGAACAACAGCAACACTGTTACCATACGGTTAACCCATCACCCTCATCAAAAAATTTAGCGGTATCTTGACCAAGAAACCAAATACTAATGACAAAACTCCCAACACAACAACAACCTTTACCATAGCAGAGCGCTTGTCTTCTTGAGCTGCGATCTTCTGCTCGCCCAAGAAAACCCGGTCAAACAAACGCATGAGATAAAAAAGAGTGCCTACTGCGCCGGCGATAGCTGCAAAGCCGGCAACACTCTGCCCTTGCTGAAAGCTCAACAAGACAGTCATAAACTTAGGCCAGAATCCCAGAAAAGGTGGAAGGCCGATAATAGCGAAAGCGCACAAAAGATAGGCCGTTGCTGTATACGGCATGGTGGTATACAGGCCGCCGAGCTGATTAATATCTTTGGTCTTTGTCTTATGCTCAACGATTCCCACACACAAAAACAAGCCTGCCTTAGCCAACGAATGCGCGAGGATATAGATCAAAGCAACCATAAAAGCCATACGGCTTCCTAATGACAAAGCCAGGATCACGTACCCGAGTTGACTGATGGTCGAGTAAGCCAAAATCCTTTTCATGTTGTTTTCGACAAGCGCGCAGGCTGCTCCTACTAATATTGTTGCTGCGCTTATCCCTACTGCCCAGGAAAGAAACAACGATGAGGTTAAAAAAGTAACGCCGAATAAACGCGCGAATACATAGACGCCAATCTTAACCAACACTGCTGCGTGCAGTAATGCGGTGACCGGGGTTGGGGCGACTCCGGCATCAGGAAGCCACGTCTGAAAAGGTAGCTGCGCTGATTTTGAAATAATTCCGGCAAACAATAAGAAAGCAATTAAATTAGAAATAGGCTTATCTTGCAAGAGGCTTATCTCAAGCGTCCCATAGGTAAGAAAGATCAGAATAATGCCGGCTAATAAAAGCGAAGCGCCCACAAACGTCATCAGCATCGCCCGATCAGCTGCCTTCAGATCTTTTTCTTTACGGTAAAAACCGATCAACCTCCAGGAGCATACCGAAGTTATCTCCCAGAAACAATACATCAGTAACAGGTTCGCAGAAAATATGAGCCCCATCATTGCGCCCACAAATAAAACCATCCAAAAATAAAACTCACCCCGCTGTTCATACTCCTTCATATAGTCTAGGGAGTACAAAGCAATCAACAATGCCACACAGGAAACAACTGCCGCCATGAAAACGCTTAACCCGTCAACAACAAAAGAAAAACTAAACCATTCAGTAATCTGCCGATGCCAGCTTATCTCGGAGTTAAGCAAGACCGCGCGCACGGCGCCAATGCTTGCAGCAAATACTACCCCAAGAATACCCACTGCCGAAAGCGGCTTATATTGTTTCGGCATCAAACTGACGCCAAAAGCCCCAAACAAAGGTACCGCCATGGCTATGAAGACTGCATTCATTTTTTTATCTTTTGCAGGTTGCGCGCGATTTTCTTAGTGTGATAATACACCGCGGCCGTAAAATCAAGCATGTTTAAAAACATATTACACGCAAACGGGCTACAGACGCCGGCAAGCAGGCGCTCATTATGACGCTTACGATATTCATCTACCAACGTATCAATATGCTCCTCTTTCTTTAATACATCCTTAACCTTGCTAGGCGCATCGGCTAAAAGCGCCTGCACAACCTCATGCAATGCGCCGCGCGTTCTTTCGTACAAGGCAACATATTCCTCTACGGCGTCGTCGCTAAAAAGCAGCTTCTCTTCGATTTTTATCTGGACGCGCTCAAGTATGTCTTTGCAATAATCCCCGATAAGCTCTAGATCGCCTACGATATCAGCATAGATAAGCGCTTGCGCCTTTTCGGAAGCAGCAGTTGATGAACGGCCAATCTGAATTAGATACGCGGTGAGTTCTTTTTCAAGCGCATTTAACTGATCCTCGTGAGCAAAGATAGCCGGAAACAAATCAAGGTCGTGATCCATAAATGCCTGGAAGGTCTGCTCCCACATAGTGAGGGCAATTTGCGACATCGAAGCAACGCGTGCCTTAACGCTCGGTAGGTTTTCCATTGAGTTGTGTTTTAAGAAGCTGTGTTTTTTCTTGTGACAGCTTAATCAGATCCCAACCATTCATAAGTTTTTTATCACTGCGCTTATCCAACACCATCACGCGTTCGGTGCAGCAGTAACATGGATCAACAGCAGCCAACGTAATCGTCGTATCAGAGATGGTCTGGCCAACAGCGGCAACTTTATTAGAGGCAACGTTGACGTAACTTGGCGCGCGTATCTTATGCCGCACCGGCCTGTTGGTGCCATCGCTGCGAATATAATGGAAACATTCCCCGCGCGGGGCCTCAACGCGGCCTATCCCCTCCCCTGGCGGGATATCTTGGATGTTGGCATCAATTGAGCCTTGAGGCAATTTTTGCAAACATTGCCGTAAGATATTGATCGATTCTTGCATCTCTAAAATGCGCACCACGGCTTTAGCAAAAACGTCGCCGTCTTTTTCCACGATAACATTCCAAGCAACCTGATCATACACGCCATAAGGATCATCGCGGCGCACATCAATATTAACGCCTGCTGCGCGGGCAGTCGGGCCGACAACGCACCAATCAATAGCTTGCTGTTCATTCAAAACGCCTACCCCTTTAAGCCGCGCTTGGATTACCGGATCATCCATCACTGCGCCCTTAAACATCTGGACAGCGGGAGCTAACTCATCAAGCATCTTCATCAATATAGGGATATCTTCCTTGAGGATATCGCGGCGCACTCCGCCAATCTTGCACATGCCATAATGATTGCGATTGCCCGTAATCATTTCAAACATATCCAAGATCGGCTCACGGTATTTCCATGCCCACATCCAAACAGTATTATAACCGATAAAGTGCCCGGCGAGGCCAAGCCATAACAGATGGCTGTGAATCCGCTGCATCTCATCAACAATGGTGCGGATATAGCGCGCCCGCTCGGGGACAACCGCAGCCTCACCCCCTAAGATATCTTCAACCGCTAACACAAAAGCATATGGGTGGCTGGAAGAACAGATACCGCAGATGCGTTCCACCAACAAAGAAATCTGATCAAAATGCTTGTGCTCAGAAAGCTCTTCAATACCCCGGTGCATATAGCCGATGACAATATCAATATCAACGACTTTTTCCCCTTCTACATAGAGGCGGAAAAACTCGGGCTCTTCCTGCAAAGGATGGTACGGACCGATTGGAATGACAACTTTATGCGACATGGTTTTAAATTTTCCTTATTTTTTATGCCTCAAGGGAAACTCGCCCTCCGGCCATTCATCAATTAACAACAAATGTTTCAGATTAGGATGGCCGATGAACTGAATACCCAATAATTCCCACATCTCCCGCTCGATCCATTCAGCGCCATGAAACAAAGGCGCGATCGACTGGATCTGGGGGCTCTTCTTATCCGTTAGTAATGTACGCAGGCTGATAATCTTGCCTGTGGAATCATGAGAAAAATGATACAGGATTTCGATGCCAGCGGGAAGATCAACACCCGTGGCTGTAGCAAAACGGCAACCAATATCAGCAAAAAGAATCTTAGCGGCTTCCGGGATATGCTCGGCAGCAACATCACAATAGAACCTGCGCGGCGATACCTGGACAACCTTAAGAAGCTTATTTGACAAACGCTCCTTTATGTCCGACATCACATCATGCATTACTTCTTCCCCTTCAGTTTCTCAATCAGTTTTGCGATCCCTGCGATCATCGCTTCCGGCTTAGGAGGACATCCCGGGATATAAACATCAACCGGCACAATATCATCAACCGAGCAAGGACTGTTATAGGACTCGCGAAACATGATCCTCCCGCAGGCGCAGCCACCGATGGCCACCACAACGCACGGTTTGGGCGCCTGGCTATACAATTTTTTTAACCGCTCCTTGGTTTTGTAATTAGGCACACCCGTAACCAATAACGCATCAGCATGCCGCACGCTTCCCACTAGTGCTATGCCGAAACGCTCCACATCGTGGCGAGGCGTTAAGAGATCAAGGACTTCGATATCGCAGTTGTTGCATGGTGATGTCGCCGCGTGAAACACCCAAATCGATTTTGTTAAGGCTTTAAGTGTGAGATCCATATTTATAGCCCGAACAGCGCTAAGACAACGGCTGCTACCGCTGCTACAGAAACCGGGCCCCAGAAAAATTTCATCGCCTGATGAATTTTTAGCCGCGGGTTAGTATTCTTAATCAAAATAATCACGACCAATAAGCCTACGTATTTCAACACCAAAAATAATGGACTTATGTCTTTGCCTAAGAACAATACAATCAAGAAAAGCGGCATCGCATACAACAGTATAGATTTTGTTAATTTAAATAACGCCAAGGGAAGCCCCGAATATTCAATAAGCACGCCCCCCATGATCTCCTGCTCTGCCTCGGCAATATCAAACGGAGCCAGGCCAAGCTTTGCCTGCATGCAAACAATCGCCACGAAAAATCCTAAAATCCCAGAATATGAAAATCCCCACAACCCCGTTGTTGAATAAATATGCGATGAAAGTAACTGCTGATGGCCGATAATCGACTCAAGACCAAGGGCACCCTTGGCCTTCAGGATAATGGCGATAACGACCAGAATGAACGGCAATTCATAGCTAAGCACGAGTTTCATTTCCCGCGATGCGCCGACCGAGGCTAAGGGATTACCGGAAGCGCAAGCGCCTATAATAACAGCCAGGGCCGGAACGATCAAAAGATATACAACCACTATCAGATCTCCAGCAAAACTTTGCTGACCGGATAGCATCACTAATCCTAGGATTGTGCTGACAAAAACAACACTCAATAATCCTATATAAGGAGCAATGAGAAATGTGGCCTTCGCCCCCTCGGGAACTATAACCTCCTTGCCCCATAGTTTTACGATATCAACAAAATTTTGATACCAGGGTGGCCCCTTGCGCCATTGCAGGCGAGCGCTTACCTTACGGTCAACCCAACTTGCAAGCAAACCTGCAATTGAACTAAAAAGGAACCCGGGAAATATTATATAAGAAAATAGCACGTTAAGCGCATTCATTTTTTCTTGGGCGGTTGCACGTCCTCTTTGGACCATTTACGCGTATGCACTGCCAGATGCTCTCCAACACAGTAAATATTGTTCTGGAGATCTTCCTCGACTTCCCTAATTTCAATGGCCTTTTCAGGACAGCTCGTTACGCACGAAGGGAGCTTCCCGCTTGAGCCAATACAATAATCACAGCGTGAATCCAAATAAGGAATAAAATCTTGAAAAATAATGCCGAATGGACATGCGATCGTGCACGCTTTACAACTGGTGCAGCGCATCTTGTAGCGCTTTAAGTGCCCGTCGCTAGCCCGCTCAAGCGCTTGATGATAACAAGAGTTAACACAGGGCGCTTGTTCACAATGACGGCAGATTGTGGCAAACGTAGCGTATTCCCGCAAAGACGCCACGCCGTTATTCTGCGGATGGAAAAAATAATCGCACGCCACCTTGCACTCTGCGCAATTGTTACATATGTCTAAGTCGACGAATAAACGTTTCAACGATTAACTCCTTGCGTAAACGCTCGTACTTTTCTTCGAAAAGGTACTCGCACGCTGCGGAGTAAATTCGGCCATACGACTTATGTCGCCTGACCTCTCTAGCCGGCTTCATAAGTCGTGGCCTCATTTAGTCCCACACATCATGCAATTCTTTAAGCTGCGCAAAGGTAAATACCGGGCCATCTTTACAAATATAATACTTGCCGATGCGGCAATGCCCGCACTTGCCTAAGCCGCACGACATATTTTTCTCCATAGATAAATAAATAGCGTCTTCTTTGAAACCTAAATCAAGCAATTTAAGGGTAACGAACTTCATCATGATGGGCGGCCCACAGACAATAACAACAGCGTTTTTGCTATCAACCGGGGCATCCTTAAGAATGGTTGTTACCAATCCAACATTGCCCTTCCACTCCGGATCCCCGACATCAACCGTAACCGCAATATTAACCTTTTCTTTTTTTGCCCACTCATCAATAGCGTTTTTATAGATAATATCGGAAGATGTACGAGCCCCGTAGCGCAGCACCACCTTATTATAATTGTGGATAGTGGCGAACAGCGCAAACAACAGCGACCGCAAGGGCGCTAACCCCACGCCGCCACCAACAATAAACACATCTTTACCAGCAAACGCTTCAAGCGGATACCCTTTGCCATAGGGCCCACGTATACCAACGGCAGTTTTTCCCTGGATACCATGCAACAACGAAGTAATGCGGCCTGCCTTCATAATAGTGACATCTATGGTTTCTTTATTGGCCGGATCAGATGAAGGGGTAAAAGGCGCCTCACCCATTCCGGGAAGTGTTAGTTCAATAAACTGACCTGTCTTAAAAGAAAATTCCTCTTTGGGGCGAATAACAAACGTTTTAATCGTCGGAGACTCAACGATAACATCTTCTATGCATGCTTCTATGGGCAGGTAAATATTCTTCATCGCGCCTCTGCGGTGAGCCTCTGCCGCAGGTCCTTAAGCACTTCCCTGATATCAATCTTGCCCGGGCAAACCTCGATACATCTTCCGCACCCGCAACAAGCTGGCATCCCAAGATTATCCACAAAGAAATCAAATTTCTTAATAAATCTATTACGCAACCGTTGCGCCCTTAGCTTAAGCGGGTTTGCTCCGCCTGCGACCTTGGCATAGTTGGCATATAAGCAAGAATCCCAAACCCTCACCTTTTCATGCTGCGCGCCTGCCTTCTGATCAGCAAGCAAGAAACAATGGCAGGTATCGCATATAAGATTGCAGCCACCGCACTCAACGCACGTAAGCATAAACTGCTTCCAGGTGTCAAGATGCAGCCCCTGCTTCATTAGCTGCTGCACTGATTCTTTTGCAACCAGATTTTGCGGTAAAAGGTGTTTCTTTAATCGCTCAACCAGCTGAGCGCGTTTCATTTTTCTTGCCGCTATGTGCGCATCCTTAGCAGGCGAGAAATAATCGTTGTAACGACTGATTAAATGCTCACCCTTAAGCGAGCCGACTTCTACCAGATAACCGTCGTTAATTAATGCAAGACACAGATCAAAACCTTGATCCGGATAAGGCTGTATCTCCCAGGCCAAGCAGTGGCAGACCTCTTTAAAATCAGTACAATCGCCGGCAATAAGAATGGTGTGCTCGCGTTTCAGGCGATATTGTGCGTCAACATCAACCCCTTCCAGGAACACATAATCCTGAATTTTATGCCCAGCCAAATCGCAACTTTTTACGCCGAAAACGATGGTTTGGCTGTTCGGATGGATCGATGTGCGCTGCTGCGCAACGCCCAAACTTATCGGATTGTTTGGCGTGAACTGCTGTTCAAAATATTCTGCGACTGGTTCGTAGCAATGCGTAAAAAAGGATTTCAGCGGTTCAACGGTACGGTAGGCATTAAAATAAAACGGTGCTTCTTGACGGGAAATCTGATAGAAATAATCTCGCTCCCGACCTTCGGAATCTTTAGGGACAGGGATAAAAACCTTGTAATCTTTTTTAAGTTGGTGGTAAAAAGCTTGGAATGACTCGGATGCGCTATAGAAGCATTTCATATATGCAGCGATACTACATGGGGTAGTAACTCCGGGATTGAAGACAATTTCCGCACATCAAGATAATGAAAAGCGGATTTCTTAAGCTACTATATTTTTTTACCTTTGTCAAGGGCAAAACTCCTTTAATTTCCAATAAATATGGCTAAATAGGTACTGCAAACTTAACGAACTCTGCTATTGCTGCGCGGTCGCCAGGATTGATCCCTTTAAAGCGCAAACCAAGGCGAAACTCTCCGTGTTGCCTTACGATAGCATACCGCACCTCCCCGGTCACCTGAGTAGGCCTTACCCGATCCTGCTGCAGCATAGCATGCTCATTAAACATGATAAAGTGGACAGCCGCCACTGAAGCTTGCGGGATATCGCGATTAACCAAGATCCCCATGCCGCCCTCTGATAGATCCTGCATAATAGCGTGAATCTGCTCCTCACCCATCTCTAAACGTAAACGAAACGGCTCTTCAATCTGTACAGTGCTAATAAAAACTGCTTGCGCGCGCTTAAACTGCCGCCTCTCAACCCCAGCATACTGGCTCATGAGGTTAACCTTTCCCTTACTAACTCGCTGACCAGCTTGCCATCAGCGCGGCCAGCAATCTTGGCGGCGACTTCTTTCATCACCCGCCCCATATCTTTGATCCCCTGCGCCTGCGTTGCTACGATGCTCTCATTAATGATAGCGAGAATCTCATCCTGAGCAAGCTCTTGAGGCAAATACGATTTGAGCACTACCAGCTCTTTCTGCTCCTTCTCAACTAAATCCATACGGTTGCCTGCGGTAAATTGTTCTATGGAATCTTGGCGCGCCTTAATCTGCTTTCTGATTACTGACACATACTCTGCATCATCCAGGCTTTTTTTATTTTTGGCGAGCGCAACATTCATGCACTCAGCACGCAAAAAACTCAACACAGAACTTTTCACTGAATCCTTGCTTTTCATTGCTTCCTTATAATCATTAAGAATTTTTTCTTCAAGCATAATAAATCTCCTTCTATTTAGGCAATAGCGCTTTTACAATGCAACAGATCGTTTAAAAACCTGAAGGCGCTTTCGTATCTTTGCTAACGTCAAACCGGCGGTAACCGCTACGCCAAATCCTTGCACATTGAATGAGGCACAGATAGTGCCAAACGCGACTGCCTGCTTAAGCGTTTGCGCGCGCATGGTTTTTTGTGATGCCACATAACCCATGAAACCGCCGGCAAACGAATCACCAGCTCCCGTAGGATCAACCACCTTCTCAACGGGAAACGCGGGTAAGCAGAAAATGAAATCTTCCCCGGCCAAGAGAACACCATGCTCGCCTTTTTTAATTAGCACTAACCGCGGCCCAAGCGCACGTAAAGCGCGCGCTGCCTTGACCAGATTTATTTCTCCGGAAAGCGTGCGCGCCTCTTGGTCATTGGCAACATACAGATCAACATTCTTTAAAACCTTGATCAACGCATTGCGCTTATGGGCGATCCAATAATTCATGCTGTCCAGACCCACAAAGAGCGGCTTACGCATGCGGGACAAAAGATACTGCTGTATAGCAGGGTCAACGTTGGCCAAGAAGACATGCCGCATCCCGCTTTGTGTTGACGAAATGCAGGGCTTGAAGGAAGAAAGCACTCCTAATTGGGTATCGAGGGTCGTCGCGGCATTTAAATCGCCCTCATAGGCGCCCTGCCAACGAAATGTTTTACCTTTATCCCGCATAAGAGAATCAATATGAATACCCTTGGCAGATAAGAAAGCAAGGTGCTTGCGTGGAAAGTCTTCTCCCACGTTAGCTACTAAGTGCACATCAGTAAAAAGGCGCGCAGCCATAGAAAAATGCACTGCAGAGCCACCTAACAAATCCTTCTTAAAACCAGAAGGCGTCTTAACCGTATCAAGCGCAACCGTTCCCAACACCAGGATACTCATCGTTGATCTCCTATTAGCTCACCGTAAGAAAAACCAACATAAAACCGCGATAGCTATTCTATATATTCCAAATAAAATAAAACTGTGGTTTTTGATAAAACGCAGTAATAACGCAATAGCAGTTAAAGCAACGAGAAATGATACGCCAAACCCGATTGCCAAAGAAGAAAACTGAAGAACGCTGAAATCATGCGCGCTGCGGGAAAGATCAAAGATTGTTGCTGCCAACATGGTTGGGACAGCCAAGAGAAAAGAAAATTCAACAATAGTCTTTCGCTTAAGCCCGAGAGTGAGCCCGCCGATAATGGTTGCGGCGGCGCGCGAAACACCGGGGATGATCGCCAATGACTGGAATAAACCGATAAAAAAAGCCTGACGAAAAGATACGGCTTCGATACTATCGCAACAATGCTTTTTTTCTTTATACAGCAATTCAAAAATAATAAGCAAGATGCCGCCGATGAATAACGACCAGATAACAATGCTGTGGTTACTGAGTAAATATTGTTTTAGTATTTTATAGAGCACAAAACCGATAACAGCGGTGGGTAGGAATGCTACAAGAATTGTTTTCCAAATCTGTAATCCTTGCAAAAACTTTTTTCGGTACAACACCACAACAGCCAGGATTGCCCCGAGCTGAATCGCGATCTCAAAACTCTTCAAAAACTCTGTTTGCGCAAGCCCAAGGGCCTTTGCCGTAAGCATCAGATGACCGGTAGAAGAAATAGGCAAAAATTCCGTGATGCCTTCGACAATGCCAAAGATGAGTGCGTGCAAAAAATTCATGCTTTATCTTCCTTAGGAGCGACTGCGTTCCATAATTGCGCTAAATAATCCGGCAGTTCTGCGCGCACGCGCATGCGACGTTTCAATATTGGGTGCGTAAACTCTACCTCCAATGCGTGCAGACACAAGCGCTTGGCCTTAACGCGAAAATCTCGACGAAAGGCAAATTTATCTTCGCCTAACACAGGATGACCAAGGCGCGCAAAATGGATGCGCAGCTGGTTGGTGCGTCCGGTCAAAGGATGCGCTTCGGCTACTGAAAAATCGCTGCCTGCGCGCAGCAAACGATAGCGGGTGATCGCATCGCGCCCTTCGATAGGAAAGGTGATTTCACCGCTTGGGCGCGATAATCTTCCTCGCACAAAAACAATATAGCTTTTTTTAATACGCCGCTGCTTAAACTCTTCCATCATTGCCTGCTGCATAGATCTACTTTTAGCGTAGATAATTAAGCCAGAAGTCTGGCGGTCAAGACGATGGCACGGATACACATGCGCCGGCGGAATTTTTTGCTTGGCCTCATCATTAAGGATGCTCGTCAGGGTGCGTTTCTCTTTTTTCGGCGTGGGCACGGTGAGCAGACCGCTGGGCTTGTCAACAATTAACAACCATTCATCTTCATACACAACCGGAATATTATTCACAAAAGATACCTGTCAGCCAATCTGTATCATCAAAGAACTATTTTTACACAATCTCAAGCATACGGTCAATAGCCTTACGAGCGCGCTTTCGGATATCATCGCTCACGCGGATCTCCGTTTTAAGCTCTTCTAGGGCCCAGAGAATTTTCTCCTGCGTCGTGCGCTTCATGTTAGGACACACTGCAGACTCGGAGGCCGGATAAAATTCCTTGCCAGGGTTATCTTTCTTAAGGCGATAGATAAGGCCGACCTCGGTGCCTACGATAAACTCCTTGACTTCGGTCTCACGCGCATATTTGCTCATTTGACTGGTTGAAAGCGCGACATCGGCGAGCGCGACAACCGACGGCAGACATTCAGGATGCACCATGACCTTGGCAAAGGGATGAAATTTTTTCTCGCGCTTGATATCTTCAGGCAGGATCTTTATATGGGTCGGGCAATGCCCGTTCCATGCAATAAGCTTACGCTGGGTTTTCTTAGAAACATAATCAGCCAGATACTTATCAGGGACAAAAATAATCTCCTCTTTGTCCTTTAAAGCATTCACAACGGCCACTGCGTTGGATGAGGTACAACATACCTCTAATTCCGCCTTCACCTCAGCGGAAGTATTCACATAACCCACGACTGCGGCATGCGGATGCTCTCTTTTTAATTTCCTTAGTTCGTCTGCGGAGATCATGTTTGCCATGGGACAGCCCGCCTGGCTATCGGGCATAATAACTTTTTTGTCAGGGCATAATATTGAGGCGGTTTCGGCCATAAAATGAACGCCGCAAAACACAATCACCTTAGCCTCAGTTTTCGCCGCGATCCGGCTTAGCTCAAGTGAATCTCCGCGATAATCTGCAACATCCTGGACTTCCGGTAGCTGATAATTATGCGCCAAGATAATTGCATCGCGTTTCTTCTTCAGTTCCAGAATCTTATCTTCAAGGCCAGTACGCTCTTGTTTCATCATATTACTGCAACACGCTTTCTATAATGCCTCCGCCTACCAGACAATCTTTATCATAGATTACTGCTGACTGGCCAGGGGTAATGGCAAATTGAGGTTTAGTAAAATGGATGGTGAGTTTGCGCGCGGCAGGCTCGATAGCCGCAGGCATTTCTTTATGATTATAGCGTATTCTCACCCTAAGCACAACGGTCTTTTTCAAAGGTGAACCGACATAATGCACGTCATTGACCAGAAAACGCTGCTTAAAGACCTCATCCTGTCTTCCCACGATAAGGCGGTTTTTGCTTGCATCGATCCCGGTAATATATAAAGGGTAACCGGCCGCAATACGCAAGCCTTCGCGTTGCCCAACTGTATAAAACGCAATGCCTTTATGCTCTCCTAAACGACAACCGCTTCCATCCACCACTTCTCCCGGCCCGATGCGATCGCCAAGCCGCTCCTTTAAAAATCCGCGGTAGTCAACGCCGGGCAAAAAGCATATCTCCTGGCTGGCGACTTTTTCTGCAACGGGTAATTGAAATTTCCTCGCCAACTCCCGCACCTCCTGCTTAGTATAATTACCCAAGGGAAACAAAAGATGCTTAAGTTGCGCCTGCCCCAAGCGATACAAAAAATACGACTGGTCTTTTGCTTTGTCCTTACCTTTTCTTAACGTATACGCTGCCGGGAAAGAACCAGAGGCTTGCAGCTTGCCAATGCGCGCATAATGGCCAGTAGCTAGGTACGACGCATCAAGGGCAAGTGCCTTCGCAAGTAGTAGATTAAACTTAAGCCACTGATTACAGCGCACGCAAGGATTGGGAGTGCGCCCTTGTAGATATTCAAGACAAAACTCATTAATCACATGCTTTTCTAAGGCGCGCTGCATATTCAGAACATAATGCTTTACTCCTAAAGCATGGCACACGCGGCGCGCGTCCTCTATGCCCTGCACACCACAACAGGCTGGCTTCTTCCTGTCTCGATCAACCAGATTAAAACACATGGTCATGCCAATTACTTCATAACCTTTTTTTTGCAATAACGCTGCGGCAACTGATGAATCAACCCCACCGCTCATTGCCACTACTATTCGCTTCTTCATATGGAAATCTTGGTTGTGTTTATCGTTTGCGTTTACGGCTTAGCTTATTATCTTACCCTATCAATTCCCTTCAAATTATAATATCCTAAAACTTTTACCCTGGCCTTGGATTTACTTACCAGCCAATCATGCAGCTTGTCCATGAACCGATCATGGTCTTTCTTGGTCTTCCATTGGTACACCGAGGCGTATTGATGTTGATGATCAACGCGCTGTACCGTATGATACGACACGAACCCTCGCGCCTTCTTTGCAAAACGCGCCCACATCAAGGAATCCCGTCGGTAAGCTGGCAACTCCTTAGGTTTAATCTCAAATAAGACTGCATGAATAAACATCGCTAAACTCTCCTTGTTGTCAAAACAACTCTTGTTAACCCGCGCACTGAATTACACAGGAACAAAGCATCTGCATGTATAAGGTCATCTAATGATAACTGTTTCTCTCGCACCAATCCCTTTTTTATAAGGTGGGCGCGAAAAACCCCTGGCAACAAACCGCAACTCACCGGCGGCGTAAAGCGCTGCGAGCGTTTTTCGATGATAACATTAGAAATTGCTCCTTCGGTAATCTGCCCGCGCGTATTAAGAAAAATAACATCGTGATACCCTTTCGCACGATAACGGTTGTATTCAGCATCATAGAGTGCGCGGTGTGTTGTCTTATGATACCAGAATACGCTATCCGGCTGGGTGCGGATTCTGGATACAGCAACGCGCTTGATACCCGCAGTTTTTTCTTTCTCAAGGGCCGAAACGTTTACGGTCACTTCCCCATCCTTACGCAAGAGCACGCGCAGGCGATACTGCTTTCCTGCGCTTAGTCGTTTTTCAAGCAATAAGCATTTCTTTAGCAAAACAGTGCGGTCAAAACAAAAATCAAAATAGCGCGCTGAATACTGCATCCGGCGAAGATGCTCATGCAAAAAAACAAACCTGTTATCCCATAACATCGTTTCTATGAGTTGAAATGGCTGAAAACGGTCAGTGAGAAAACGAGCCTTTAAAAGACACTCCCTATATTCATCGTGAGGGCTTGAATCAATAACAATACCGCTTCCGACGCCCATTGCCCCATGATTATCTTCTATCACCAGGGTACGAATCGGCATATTAAAAACAGCCTTTCTCCCCGGCGCGATAAAACCCAAAGCCCCGCAATACACGCCGCGCGGCGCCTTTTCTAGCTGCCGGATAATCTGCATAGTGCGAATCTTTGGAGCGCCTGTTACCGAGCCACCAGGAAACATATGACTGAATATATCTCGGTACGTTGTGTTTTTCTTTAATACACCTTTTACGGTTGAAGTCATTTGGAATAAGGTTTCATATTTTTCGATATCAAACAAGGATGTTGCTGCAACGCTTCCTTTCCTGCAAATACGCCCTAGATCATTACGCATCAAATCAACAATCATCAAATTTTCCGCTTGAGCCTTAGGGTTCAGGCGTAATTCCTGAGCTCTCAATGCATCTTCCTCTGTGTTAACGCCTCTGCCTATTGTTCCTTTCATCGGACGAGCATAGAGCCGATCTTTATCTTTTTTAAAATAAAGTTCGGGAGATAAAGAAATAATATACTGGTTTCCTAATTTACAAAACGCAGCATAGGCAACGCGCTGCCTGGCCTTAAGGTCTTCGTACAACGCCAAAGGCGAACCACGGAAAGCAAATGTAAACCGTCCCGTAAAGTTTACTTGATACGTATCCCCTTTTCGAATGTATTCCTTTATGCGAGAAATCTTCTTGCAATATTCATCCTGCCTGAAGTTGAAAACAAGTCTGTTGATAGTAAAATCGGATCGTCGTTGTGCGCGCGCAAACGGAAAAGGTGCGTGGCCAGACGGTCTGCCCGTGCGATGATTAAAAACTAAAGCTTTATCAAATACTCCTAACCTTAAGAGATCGGAGTCCATCTTTACGCTTTGCATGAAACTTTCCTGCTCAAAGTAATACCCCAACTCATAAGAAAAAAAACCGGCAAGAAAGCGATCGCGCGCATAGCGCTCTATATCATTAAACGCCTGAGGAATCTGGCCGACATGCTGGGCAACGATAATCTGCTGCGGATCAACAAAAAGATAACTTTTATAATTTTCTCGATCACAGCGCACTGTCTCAAAAAGCAAGACATTCTGCTGGGCTTCAATAAATGCGGCGTCAAGCATCGGAAAAGGATGATATCTGTTCATACGGCCTTCGACGTGGTACTACGAAAAGAGAGGATACCGCTGGGCAATCCGTGCGTGCACAGACGCGCTTAATTCTTTACGTAACAATTCGCGATCAGATAGCGAGGGAATCTTAATAAGCGGCAAAAACTCAACTACCGCTTCAATCTGTTGCAAAGCCAGAACACCCATGAGGTGTCGCACAAATGAAACCTGGCCATACCAACACAACGCATCTCGATTGTCGCGATTCACTATTTTGTGGTTAATGGTTGCGTAAGAGATAACCACCGGGACCACGCAAGCGCTTGCCTGTAAAGGGGCTTCAAAATGGATAGACTGGAATTGCCGAAGCCCTTGGCCGTTCGTTGACGTGCCTTCCGGAAACGACAAAACATTAACCTTGCGCTTGAGCATCTGGCTAGTCGCTGCCACATAACCCTTTGCTTTTGATTTTCGTTGCCGATCGATAAAGATTGTTCCTCCGACCAGCGCAATCCAGCCGAATACCGGCCATTGCTTAACTTCCGTTTTTGAAGTATACACCAACGGAATAATGCTACCTAATACAAAACCATCCAAATAACCAAGATGATTTGCCACGATAAGCGCGCCTTGCGTTTTCAACATCGCGCGATCGCCTTTGATAATTACGCTGATATGCAACATGCGCGCTAGAAACCGATTAAGCTCTTGATTCCACCTGGCCATACATTGATACCGCAGGCGCGGAACAACAAACAGCGCAAGATGTAATAAAAACCCAACCAGCATATAGGTTAGCAAACCTATACACAAGATTATTTTCTTAACCATAGACGTTATAGATAATGCTGTTTATAGGAAGGAGGCAGCGCTTCAATATCCAAGAGAACACACACTACTGCTGATCCAAGCGGATCAATAGCTGGAGGCCCACACACCACTATACCGGCGCGAATATATGCCTTAATGAGCGGAGGCAGATTCCCGAAGATTTCGCGAGAGCTCGGAAGCGGCACATCGGTCAATAAACCCTTAAACGCCTTGTCAGGCTTAGGATGCACGCGGTACTCTGGCGGAGCATAATATTTTTCTTTCATGAATTTAAAAACGCGGCTGACCTCGTAGGGATCATTAGAGTTAAAGCGGGGCGAACCAAACAGATAACGCACATTATTTTCTTTTACATATTTGGCAATACCGCTCCATAGGAGGTTAATCACTGAACGATTACGGTAATCCTTATGCACGCAGGATCTGCCTAACTCACAGATCTCGTGCGAATTCGCTAAATTCCTGATAGCTGTAATATCAAAGAATTGATCCGCATAAAAACCCGGGTTTACCCCCACCTTGGAACCCAATAAGAGCCGATAGGTGCCGACAACCTTATGCGCAATCTTATCGATAACAATCAAATGGTCACAAACACCATCATAGATATCGACATCCTGATCGTTTTCGCTCTGCACAGTATCCGGCCCAGCCAGCTCCTGGAGAAAAATCTCATGGCGCAGTTTTAATGTTTGCTCAATCTCTTTCTTGCTTTGCGCGATCTTGATCTCAAAATCAAAAGCGCGTGTAAAGTTCCTATCATCTTCAGCCATAGGAGAGAATTATATCACTCACAAGGCCTCATGTATAGCAAAGAATTACGTGACACCCTATTTTCCAAAGCAAAGGGCATCCCTCATAATCTACCATTCAACCCTCATGCCAGCTTCAAGCCACCTGCCGGGCTGCGGTATACCTTCGATTTCCTGATATTCGACATTTAAAAGGTTGGTTACATCAAGAAAAAGTTGGGCGTGTTTGTTTAGATCGTAACTAAGGCGGGAACTCAACAGCCACCAGCCGCGTCGATTGGGCTTCTTTTTGAATGAAAACCCGAACGTCTGGACGCCGAACGGCAGACGCAGGTCAAACATCATGTTCAAAAGATGCTCAGCATAGTTTGGGCCATACTTATACAGCAGCCCCTGCTCTTCGATTTGCTTATCGGTTAAGGTATAATTCGCCAAGAGATTGCAACGTTTATTCATCACGTACTTAAGATAAGCCTCAATGCCGCGCGCCTTGGCATTGGTGATATTCTCAACCTGCCAAAGTGCCTGCGCAGGAGAATGTTTTACCCAATCAATAAAATCATGTTCTTGTCTTAGAAACAGGGTAACACCGTACGAGATAGCTTGGCTTTTTCCCTCATAGCCGGCTTGATAACTAAACGATTTTTCTGCACTGAGCCCTGCGTCGCCTGCGGTGGTTGGATCGCGATAGTAAAGCTCGGTAAAAGAGGGAACGCGCATATTGCGAGAAATCCCAAAATGCAACACTTGATGCGTAAGAAATTTGTAGCGCAAATTGGCTGAGCCGGTAAATACAGAATCAAACCCATCATAATTATCCCAACGAAATGATGTCCCGTAAGAAAGAAAATCGCTTAGTTCATTCGTATCATCGATAAAAATACTGCGATGCTGACGGTTTTGTTTGCCAAGGTTGCTCGATTTTATCCTTTCTTCTCCATACTCAACGCCCAACCCCAACAAACCAAGACCTTTGACGTTGCGTTGAAGATAAAGATTCGGCGTAAACACATTCGTGCGGTGGTGATTTAGATACCGGCTTCTCACCGTGGTCCGATCTAAAGCAAACTTATCATTGTGCTTGCGCCAGATGAGATTCGGCTTGATGGTAAATCCGGCGAAAGACACGTTGAGCCCAAAATCACCAAGGAGGGTCTTCGTCCATTCCTTTGAAAGAAAACCGCTCTGCGGCGTGTAAAAATCATAGGCGCCGAATTCCTTATCCTGATACCCAAAATTGGCGTGCATTGAACCATGGGCAAACTCAAACAGAGACGAGCAAGAAAGCGTTGATTTTAAAAAATCAGTGTCATCGTAAAAACCGCTTGAGCGCATCCTCTCGGCTGAAACGCGCAGGCCAAAAGGGCCAACCTTTTCAGTTACGCTGGCTAAGCCGCGCCCGGTCTGATAACTGCCAATGCTCGTTTCAATAATGCGCCTTGCTACATCAGGCTTCTTGAGTACCATATTAACCGCGCCTCCGATGGCATCCGGCCCAAATAATGATGAAGCTGCCCCGGGAATAACTTCAAGACGCTCTATATCAGCCTTCGTAAAAGGAATATCTGCGTTATGGTGGGCAGTCTGCGGATCATTGATACGCTGACCATTCAAAAGCATTAACACGCCTTGGAATGTTGAACCCCGCAATGAAAAATCAGTCTGGATATCTCCCTTAAGCGCGCGGCTCTGAAGATCAACGGGAGCGAGGCTTAACGATTCAATAGCAGATGTAAAGGGAAGAGTTTTGGCCTGCTCCTTGGTTAGCGCATAGGATGAGCCAAGAAAGGCCTTTGGCGAGGTAATAACAATGGGATCAAGCACAATAGTGCCATCGTTATACTCTAAAGCATAACCCTCTGCACAAAAAAATAATACCATAACGAGAGCAAAAAAAATATCCCTACGTAAATTCAGCATAGGGATAGTATAAGAAAATACCTTTCTATTGTCAACTAATTAATAAGATACGGTTTACATTATCGTAACGACAATTGCACCAAAAAACGTATCATTCGGAATAATAAGCGCACTTCCAAATCATCTCATCACTACCCACCGCTACATTGTATACTTGTTTATTCGGCTGCGGCATAAGTTCGTTTGTCTCTAAGTCTTCGATTTCGCATATCACCTGGTACATTTTCTGGGGCTCAACCGTAAAAAAAGCAGGGGCCATTTCATTGCCCCTGCCTTGTAATACGCCATTGGACAAAACTTTTACCGAACAACCATCATCGCCGCTGATAGTGCGCAGCTCAACGCGATCTTCATCCACCGCAACCGCTTTAACAATCAGGCTGACCTTGGCGGAACTCTCGACAGGAATGATCGCTATCGGGGGAGTAATAATGGTATGATTGCGGAAATCATTAAGCTGTAGCTTTTGCCGACGCTCGCTGGTTGCGTTTAACCTATCCTGGCGGCTGGGAGGAGTATACTGTGCCCAGGCTAAAGGAATGGTGAGCAAGCAACAAAATACGAATAATCCTATTTTTTTCTTCATAGCTCTCCCTATGAGTTCTTGCGCTGGCTATTCTCTAACGACAGTGAACTACATCCCCAGATAGTATTTTTTGCGTAAGGCCCGCATCATTGCGTAAGAGCAACGCCCCGTCAGCATCAATATCAATTGCTTCGCCTTCTACATGCTCACGATGAGAATATATCTTCACTCTCCTGCCCAGCGTAACGCTATATTCCCGCCACTGCTGAATAATGAAACGGCTCCCTTTTTCCTGAAAATGCAGATAATTTTTTTCAAGCGCATTAAATATTGCTTGCAACAATTCCACGCGGTTAACTACCCCCCCGATATGCTCCTTCAGTGAAGTTGCTTGGCTGATAAGCGATTTCTTTTCGTTATTAACATTTATCCCAACCCCCACAATCACGCAATGAATTTCATCCATCTCTGCCTGTATCTCAGTCAGGATACCAGCAACCTTTTTCTGCTGGATCAAGATATCATTGGGCCATTTTATCTGAGCTTCAACGCCCGTAATCTGGCGTATTGCCTGACAGATACTGACGGCGCTTAAGAGAGTTAACACTGCCGCCTGATTCGGCGAGATTGCCGGCTTCAAGATTAAGGAAAAATAGATCCCCTTATAACGGGGCGAGAACCAATTTCTTCCCAACCTGCCCCTGCCTTTTGTCTGCAACTCGGACAAAACAACTGTTCCCTCAACCGCTCCCTTGAGCGCCAATTGCATGGCCACATCCATGGTCGAGGAAACCTCATCAAAGTAATAGATCTTTTTA
>JAGOIJ010000142.1 GCA_017995695.1 Candidatus Omnitrophota bacterium
AAAATAGACCATATAATGAAAATCCTTATTGTTGGTGCGGGGCCAATTGGTTGTTATATCGGGCAGCTGTTGAAAAGACAGGCTCCTCATATTGAGGTTAAGCTTATTGAGGAGCACGCTGAAATAGGAAAGCCTGTGCACTGCGCAGGGCTTGTCAGTAAGGATGTTATCACTGATCTTAAGATTACGCTTGATCAAGATTGTGTTATTAATCAGATCAACGGCGCCGAATTCTTATTTGACCATAACAGTTTTAAAATAAACCGTGAAAATGTAGCGGTAGTTATTGACCGTGTGCGATTTGATCAGGCGTTAAGCAAGGGTCTGGATATTGATTGCAATACGCGGTTTGTCGGATTAGAAAAGAATAGCAAGGGGTACTTGGTTGAAACTGATCAGGGCGATTATTATGCTGATATTGTGATTGGGGCAGATGGGGCGCATTCAACTGTGCGCAAGGCAGGAGGTTTTAAAGAGGAACTTGAGTTGCTACGTGGCGTACAGTTTAGGATACGGGTACCTCATCAGGACCACAATGTCGTTAAGGTGTATCTTAAGAAGCCGTTCTTTGCCTGGTTTATTTCCGAGAACCCGGATATCATTCGCGCGGGCATCATTTCTGAAAATCCTTATCATGACCTCATGGATTTATTGAAAGCGCAAGCCATAGAAGGAGAGATCATTGAAAAGTTTGCCGGTCTTCTTCCATTGGGCCGTTGCGGCACGCAGCGAGGTAGTATTTTCTTAGTGGGTGATGCTGCCTGTCAGGTGAAACCGCTCACGCACGGGGGTATTTATTATGGCATGCGCTGCGCCGAGATTCTGGTTGATTGCATTGTTAAGGATAAATTAGCTGACTACGAGCGCTTATGGAAAGGCAGATTTGAGCGCGAAATACAAATTGCGCACAAAGTTAAAACCGTGTACCAGCACTTAAGCGATAAGAACCTTGAGAATGTTTTTTGTTTCTTAAAAGACAATGTTGACGTTTTAGAAAAATTTGGCGACTTTGAGAACCACTCCAAGGTTATTTCTATTTTCCTAAAAAATCCCCGCCTGAAAACGCTCCTTGGAAAAATCTTTATTGATATTGTTAAGGATATTCCCTTGTAGGTTGTTTAACGCGCGTTCGTTTCGATGAAAATCCTTAAAGTTATTCCCAGTCTTGATCCATGTTATGGGGGGCCAACGAGCACGGCGTTGGGGTATGCTGGCGCGCTCACTCAGCGCGGTGCGAAGGTGAGTATCTTTACCACGGATGCAGGAGTCAACAGGCGCCTGCCTGTTCCCCTAGGCCAGCCATTCATTAAAAACAATTTTTCAATTACCTATTTTCCCCTTCAATATTCCCGCCGTTTTAAAATTTCTTTGCCTTTGGCCGCGGCTTTAGCTCGCGCAATCCCAGAATACGATATTGTGCATATATACTCTTTGTTTCAATTCTCGACGCTAGCCGCTGCCCATTACTGCAGAAAATTTAATAAACCATATTGCATAAGTACCTTGGGACAGATGGACGAATTTTCTTTGAGACACAATAGGTTTTTTAAGCAGTTTTATCTTTCTGTATTAGAAAATGGGAATCTAAACCACGCTGGTGCGTTGCATTTCACTACAGAGGAAGAGAGGCGTTTTTTTCAGCATCATGCATTGAAAGACAAGGGAGTAGTGGCGCGTTGCGGAGTGGATGAGGGCCAAAGTGAGGGAGTTTCTCAGTTTGGTTTATTTCGTAAAAAACATAACATACCAGAAGAAGAAAAAATTATTCTTTTTTTGGGTCGACTTCATTTCAAAAAGGGGCTGGATATTCTCTTGAGCGCTTTCGCAAAAGTTTCCCGCGATTTTCCTGACGCGGTATTAGTTATTGCGGGGCCGGATAACGATAGGTATGGCGCTACCTTGCGACGATTGGTTCATCGATCAGGGTTGTCGCATCAGGTTATCTTTACGGGTATGCTTGAAGGAAAAGAAAAATTGTCGGCTTTGCGCGATAGCAACATATTTGTTTTACCTTCATACAGCGAAAGTTTTGGCATTAGTGTAATCGAAGCGATGAGCTGTGGTTTGCCGGTTGTAATTAGCGACCGAGTTGGTATTTTTCATGAGGTCAAACAGGCTCGCGCGGGAGTGGTTGTGTCTTGTTCAACAGAATGTTTATATCAACAATTAGTTGCGCTGCTTTACGATGAACGTTGTTGTCGTGACATGGGTAAAAACGGCAAACAGTTGGTTAGGGAACATTTTACCTGGGATCACGCTGCGGCTGAACTTATGCAACTATATAAACAAATCTTAGAAAATAAATGAGCAGCGGGCGTCTACCAATTTCAGCAATAATTCTCACTCTTAATGAAGAGCGTATGCTTCCAGCGTGTCTGCAAAGTATTACGTCGTGGGTGGATGAGATTTTTATTGTTGATTCGTTTTCGACCGACCATACGCTGGCTATCGCCGAACAGTTCAACGTTAAGGTTTTCCAGCACGCATTCGACTATTTTGCGGCACAACGCAATTGGGCCCAGGATTGCCTGCCCTTGCGTCACGAATGGATATTGCATCTTGATGCGGATGAGCGGGTAAGTCCTGCGTTGCGCCGGGAGATTGAGAATACATTTGCGAGGCCGCATTCTTTTGACGGGTTTATGGTAAGCAGAAAAACAATATTCCGCAATAGGTGGATTCGATTCGGCGGCCATTATCCGGTATACCATCTTAAATTATTCAAGAAAACAAAAGGCCGCAGCGAGCAGCGTTTTTACGATCAGCATTTTATCGTTGACGGCGCGGTCGGTTTCTTGCGCGGCGATGTCGACAATATCATTAATCCAGATATCCGCGAATGGAAGGCGCAGCATGCAAAGGCTGCGGTATTAGAGGCACGCGAGATTCTGTTTAACAAAAAAAGAATGATGCATGAAGGGTTTCTGAAGAGTCCCATCGCCCGCAGGAACTGGTTACGCTACCGGCTGTATTATCGCCTGCCTTTGTTTGTGCGCTGCGCAATTTATTTTTTATATCGAATGGTTTTTCGCGTGGGTTTTCTTGACGGCGCGCAGGGGATACGGTTTCATATCCTTCATGGTTTTTGGTATCGGCTCATGGTTGATTATCAGGTTGCGGTTATGCAGAAAGGAAATAATGTATATCCTTGGAATCAACGCGTTTCATCCTGATGCTTCAGCTTGTTTAACCCGGGACGGTGTTCTTCTTGCTGCGGTTGAGGAGGAGCGACTGTCTCGCATCAAGCATCATGTTGGTTTTCCTGCAGCTTCCATTCGCTATTGTTTAAGTGTCGCAGGCATCAGCCTCTTTGATGTTGATTATATCGCTGTTTCCCGCAATCCCTTTGCAAATCCTTTGCCTAAATTTGTCTGTTTTGTGCGCAACCTCAACAATCGCCAGTTTCTGTACTCTCGGCTGCGCGCTATGGGCCATGTGCAGGGGCTGCGTCACTTATTCATGCAAGAATTTGCATCGGAAGCAAGGTATGTGCGCGCGCGGGTATGCACTATCGAGCATCATCAGGCGCATCTGGCAAGCGGATTTTTTGTCTCGCCTTTTCAGGACGCAGCTATTGTTTCTCTCGATGGTTTTGGTGATTGCGTAAGCGGAATGGTTGCGCACGGCAAAGGGAATACGATGCGCATTATCGATCGCGTCACGTACCCGCATTCCATGGGATTAATGTATACTGCAGTAAGTCAGTTTCTTGGGTTTAGAGAGTTTGGCGATGAATCAAAGGTGATGAGTCTGGCAGCATACGGCAAGCCGGTTTTTGCAGCGCAGCTGCGTAAGATGCTGTTGTTAAAACCGAAAGGCCGTTATGCGCTTGATCTTAAGTTTTTTAAGCTATGCGATTATGATATTGCGTCAATGTGCCGCGAGGGTAAACCGTTTGTACCGGTTTTTTATTCAGAATTGTTCATAAAGGAATTTGGCCTCGCTCGAGGAGCATCAGAGCCTATAACGCAGTTTCACTGCGATCTTGCAAGTTCTCTGCAACAGGTTTACGAAGAAACGTTGTTTCATGTGTTAAGCCATGCGCACCGTGCTTGCAGGACTGACCATCTTTGTCTTGTCGGTGGCTGCGCGCAAAACAGCGTAGCCAATGGGCTCATTACTCAAGCCACTGCCTTTAAGCATATTTTTATTCAGCCAGCAGCTTCTGACGCTGGCGGCGCCTTGGGAGCAGCATATTACGTGTATTGCCAAATGCTGGGTAGACAAAGGTCGTTTGTGATGAGTAATGCTTATTGGGGCCCGCAATTTAATAACCATGAAATAGAAGAGATGTTAGTTAAGAATAAAATTGTTTTCAAGAAGTTTGAGTGTGATACACTGCTAGATTTCGTTGCCAAACGATTGGCTCACGGCGCAATAGTCGGTTGGTTTCAGGGGAGATCGGAGTGGGGGCCCCGATC
>JAGOIJ010000143.1 GCA_017995695.1 Candidatus Omnitrophota bacterium
GCTGCCATTCCTTCCTGCCTATCGGTATCTGGGGCATGGGCCAGATGATTTTCCTGTAGCCTATCAGCACCAGCTTCAGACACTATCATTGCCGATGTACCCTGAATTATCCCGGGAACAGATAGAGTATGTTGCGAAAACGGTGCGCGAATTCTTTCAATAGCAATCTTCAGAAGAAAAAACGTAATGCGATGAAAAATCCAGGAATGAAAAAATTTATTTTTTTGTGCGGAATGCTATTAAGCATTATTATTATTTGCGAAGCTACGGGAAGAATTTTTTTAAAAGTTAAATATGGCACTCCCGCAGGCGTTTGCTATAAGGCGTTTGGTTATGACCGGGAGCCATTGCTTGGTTTTGAGTTGCTCCCTAAGATCAAAAAGAAATTCTTCCCCATGCTGGGAACAGTATTTTCTACCAATTCGCTTGGGCTGCGCGGCGCGCGGGAGTACGGAAAAAAGCAAGAGAATGAATTACGCGTAGCTATCCTTGGCGAATCCTGCGTATTTGGTTTTAAAGCTTCAGGTGATGAGACGACAATAGCTGGGTATCTTGAGCAAAAACTCACACAGGCATTTCCCCAACAAACCATATCCGTGATTAATGCGGGGAATCCCGGCTATGTTTCTTTTCAGACCTTAGCGAGGCTACAGCTTAGGCTGCTTCCTCTTGAGCCGGATATAATAGTTTTATATATGGGCTGGAATGATTTTGGTTTTCCCGCAAACATAGATGGCTGGAAGAGGGACTCATTTATTGACAGTGATCTTTTCTTCAGTATGGATTCCTGGCAGTCGTTCATTAATGCGAAAAATAAAAATAATCCTTGCGTCATGTGCAGGCCATTTGCTCTTACCTTTCTTGCACCTAAGATTATTAACCGGTTTTTTTATCGTCAGTGCGCGCTTGCTAAGCTTCGGTACCGGAATAAGGCTATGGCAATGCTGGGTAATTTTTACGATAATCTTAGCTCTATTGTTGCTATCGCTCAGTACCGAGATATCCCGGTTATTCTTGTTACGCTGGCGAGCGAATACAATTTTGAGCCTGATGCCAGAAAGGCTATTAATGATGTGATAAGGCGCGTAGCTCAGGAAAGTAATAGTTTTTTGCTCGATGCAGACGCGTTTGTATCTTCAAACCGCGTGCAAGGTATTAATGATAGCAAGGATTACTATCATTTCGTTGATAAGGGAAATGCCTTTATGGCAAGCTTAATTGCCGATCAGATCGTTGCCATGCTCAAGCATTGAACGATTGCTGCCTGTGCCTTTCCGCACCGTGAATGACTTTCCTGGCTTTGAAATTCTTTACGCAAGCGTTTATTCATGCTATAATGCTTCAACTTAATGTCTATTAAAGGGCTTAACCTGATTTAACTACAACGAGTTACAAAGACTCATGAGATAGCTTATGCGTTTTGTTTATCTTCGCAAACACCTCTTCATTATTCTTTCGCTAGGTTTCGTTCTATTCTTAAATATTTTTTATCGGTCATTTCCTATCCATTTCCCCCAACTTAAGCAGCAGGCAAAAAGCATTCTTGATCAGAACATCCAACAGGCTGTCGCTGATGAAGTTAATCGCCAATTCCCTCAGTATTATCCTCTTGCTAAAGAGCAGTTAATAAAAGATAAAACGATTGATTATAAGCGGCACCAGGTAGCAGTTTATAATAAGCAGGTAGATGAGCTTTATAAGCGTATGAAGGAGCGTTTCCAGGATGATGCAGGACAAACGTATCTCATGGAGCTTGATTGTTGGCATTGGGCCCGCTATACGGAAAATGTGGTAAAAAAAGGCCATCCCGGTGATATGGTTATCGCCAACAAGCAAGTGGATAGCCTTATGTTAAATCCTACCGGCGACATCTTGCCATGGAACTCCTTGTTATTCTATCTTTCTGCTTTCTTGTTTAAGATAGTCGCATTTTTTAAACCAATTTCTGTGTATTCATTTGCATTTTATCTGCCGTTGTTTTATATAGCCGTTTGCGTTGCGGTGATTTATTTCTTTACTCTGCGTTTTGGCGGTATTGTCGGCGCGTTTATTTCTTGCCTCAGTATTGGGTTAGCCCCCATTTTTATACCTCGCAGCTGCGCTGGCTGGTTTGACATGGATACCTTGAGCATGACATTGCCCATTGTAATCCTTTGGACGTATCTGAAGAGCTCTCAAGCGCCTGCATGGTCAAAGGGTTGGATTGGTTGGATAGCCGTAACCTCTCTATTTGTCGGAGTTTTTTCTTTCCTTTGGACTAGCTGGTGGTTCATCTTTCTTATTATTGTGATATTTGAGCTGCTTCGGGTAAGTTTTTCATATGTGCAATTCTTACGCGATAAAAATATTGGTTTAAGGCCCGTGTGGCAACGATTAAGTACCACCGGAGTTTTTATTGGGTTGTCTTTTATCGCTGTCTTACTGTTGAGTGGGTTGCGGCCCTTAGCAGAGCTGTATCAGATTGTGAGTGGATCGTTGGTATTGAACAAGCCTTTATTACCGACTATTTGGCCTAATGTCTATGCAACGGTAGGTGAGTTGCGTAAGGCAAATTTTGTTGAAATTGCTCATTCAACGGGTGGGTTATTTGTGTTCTGGATTTCTATTGTCGCAATGGTTTGGCTAATGGTGCGCGCGGTTGTCTTGCGCGCTTACGATAATTTTAAGAAGCAGGGTTTGTTTATTCTTGTTTTGTGGTTTTTGATCATGCTGTATGCGACTATCAGGGGCGTGCGTTTTACGATGTTTTTGACTGTCCCTTTGGGGATAGCGTTAGGATGGTTTTGCGGCGATCTGTATGCGCTTGCTAAGCGTAAGCTGCCATGGTTAGGTTTAGGGGTTGCCATTGTTCTTATTTCTAGTTTTACGTTTATCTTCGCTAATAAGGCGAGCGCTGTGATCCGCGGCGTTTTTCCGCTTATGGATGATACTTGGTTTAAGGTCTTAACGACGATCAAGGAGCAAACGCCGACCGATAGCGTGCTTAATTCTTGGTGGGATTTCGGGGACTGGTTTAAAGTGGTTGCGCAGCGGAAGGTTATTTTTGATGGCCAGAGCCAGAATAAGCCTCAAGCATATTGGATGGCGAAAGCTTTTTTAAGCGGCAATGAAGATGAGTCGATGGGCATTCTGCGCATGCTTAATAACGGCGGCAATCGAGCCTTTGAAATCATTGAAGAAAATCTGCATGATCCACTTAAATCAGTCTTGTTGCTTGAGCGTATTTTACCGCTTGATCCCCAACAGGCAAAAGAGCTCCTTTTAGGATCGCTTCCCGTTCCTGTGGTTGATCAGGTCATGAACATTGTGTTCGGCCGGCCTCCCCAGGCGTATTTTTTGGTTGATCCTTCGTTGCCATCGAAAATCTCCGCAATCTCTTATATCGGTAACTGGAATTTTGCTAAAGTGTATATTGCCCAGAGCCTCAATAAGTACGAAAAGGACGAAATTACCACTTACCTGACTACGCTGGGCAGGAATCCGCAACAAGTAGAGAATTTTTACCAAGAGGCGTATTTGATTACGAGTAAGAATATAGAAGGTTGGATTTCGCGGCCGTATCAGTTTTATAGCGGCGTGGTGAATGGCGTTCAGAAGGGTGATGTTGTTTTGTTTGATAATGGTTTTACATATAATATCCAGGAGCAGACTATTTTCACCAACAACCGGCAAATACCCCGCAGTTTATTCATTGAAAAAGATTCTTCTCTTATTGAAGTGGTGTATACCAATCCAAATTTGGTATTTTCCGCTCTCGTTTTTAAGAATGGTCAGGATTATAAACTGTTATTGCTTGATCGGGAGCTTGGCGCAAGTTTATTTGTGAAGCTTTATTTCCTTAACGGTAGGGGTCTGCGTCACTTTAAGCCATTCATCGATTCGCAGCAAGGTAATGATTATATCCGCGTATTCACTGTTGCGTGGTAAATCGCAAGCGCAAAAGGATATTCCTTTTAAGGTAGCGGTATATTATGGAAGAAGCGATTAAGGTTTCCGTGGTGATGCCTTGTCTGAACGAGGCAGAGGCAATAGGCATCTGCCTTGACAAGATCCAGAGCGTATTTACGCGTTTCAAGATTAAAGGGGAAATAATTGTCGCTGATAATGGCTCAAGCGATCAATCGCGCGCAATCGCCGAGGCAAAAGGCGCGCGGGTTTTTATCGAACATAGGCTTGGCTATGGCGCTGCCTACTTGCGCGGGTTGCGCGAGGCGCGCGGAGATTTTATTATTATTGGCGACAGCGATAACAGTTACGACTTTAACGAGATTCCTCTGTTTCTAGAAGCCCTTAACAAAGGTTATGATTTTGTCATGGGTTCGCGTTTGAAGGGTACTATCAATAAGGGCGCGATGAAATTTTCTCACCGTTTTATCGGTAATCCGATC
>JAGOIJ010000144.1 GCA_017995695.1 Candidatus Omnitrophota bacterium
ATTGTGCATAATGCGGGTATTGCTAAGCGCGTCTGTAGGATGAGACCGTTAGGCGTGATTAAAGGATAATCTATGCTTGATGTAAAATTTATTCGCGAACATAAGGAAGTAGTTAAAGAGGCCCTCGCTAAGCGTAAGAGCGCCCTTGATATCGAGCAGGTCATGTTGCTTGATGATCAGCGCCGACAGGTGTTAAGCGAGTTAGAGGGCTTGCGCGCAGCAAAGAACAAGGCCAATGATGAAATCAGCGCGCTCCTTAAAGAAAAGAAGAATCCAAAAGAAAAAATAGATTCTATGAAGGAGATCGCCGGCAGGGTTGATGCGCTTGAAAAGCAGCTTCGGGAAACCGAGGGGCAATTAGACTCATTTCTTTTAACGATTCCTAATATACCGCATGCCTCGGTGCCGGTAGGAGAACCGTCAAAAAGAGAAATCGTCCGTTGCGTGGGCAAGGTGCGCGAATTTGATTTCAAACCTTTAAGCCATATCGAGATTGCCCAGCAGCTTGATATTATCGATTTTGGCCGTGCGGCAAAATTGACCGGCTCAAATTTTATTTTGTTTAAAGGCTGGGGCGCAAAACTTGAGCGCGCCTTATTTAATTTCATGCTTGATCTGCACACGAGTAAGCATGGTTACACTGAAGTTTTCCCGCCATTTTTAGTGAACAGGGCTTCTATGACTGGCACCGGGCAATTGCCTAAGATGGAAGAAGATATGTATAAGCTTCCTGATGAAGACCTGTTTCTTATCCCGACTGCTGAAGTTCCTGTTACGAATATTTTCCGCGACGAGGTGCTGAACGAAGATAATTTACCAATATATTATACAGCGTATTCTGCCTGTTTTAGAAAAGAGGCAGGTTCCTATGGCAAAGATACCAAGGGCTTGATACGCGTGCACCAGTTTGATAAAGTAGAGATGGTTAAATTTGTGAAGCCGGAGACCTCGTATGATGAACTCGAGAGGCTCGTAGGTAACGCTGAGGCAGTGCTTCAGGCGTTAGGATTGGCGTATCGCCTTGTGCTGTTACCTACCCAGGATATCAGTTTTGCTGCTAGCAAGTGCTATGATCTGGAGGCTTATGCTCCTGGCGTGGATACGTGGCTTGAGGTTTCAAGTTGCAGTAATTTTGAAGCGTTCCAAGCCCGCCGGGCCAACATACGGTTTAGGAGAAAAGATACAAAGAAGCTTGATTATGTGCACACACTCAACGGCTCAGGAGTGGCGCTGGCAAGGACCGTGATTGCGATCCTTGAGAATTACCAGCAGAAAGACGGCTCAGTTGTCATTCCTGAAGTACTAAGGGGATACCTCAATGGAAAAGAAAGCATTCCTTAAAAACAAGAGTAATGATCAAGAGTTAGATGCAGCTCCCGCTATACCGGGTTTGTCAGGCAAGGCATTTAGCATCATTAAACTTTTGCTAGGCATCGGCCTTTTTCCTTTTGTGTATTCAGTGACGATTTCTCTTTTGAATGAGTTTGTAGTGGTGCCTAAATATGAGCAGAAGTTTTTCTGGCTTGGCGTTGCGATGTTTTTGGTGCTTTATTTGTTCGTTTGGCGCCCAGTTATCGTATATCAAAAAGGGCAGCAGCTTATGGAGATTCTGTTTTCGTTCGTTAAGCCTTTAGTCAAGGTCGCGCCGTTTTTGGTGCCCATTTATTCTGTGGTATTGACGATAGCGTACGGCGTTGCTATGCTGCTTAATAAAACGCAGGAATTAAACGTAACGAGCTATTTTGTTTGTTTGTTCGGTTTTAGCATTGCGTTACATTTAGTCTTTAGCGCTGATGCTATGCGCGATAAACAGGGCGATTTTTTGAAAGCGAATTACATTTTCGGTTTTTCATTTGTATATATTTTCTGTATCCTCGTAACCGGTTTTTTTGTTAATCTTACCTTTGAGAGTTTTTCCGCAAGCGTATTCTTAACAAATTCCTACCTTACCGCGCGGGATATATTTGCATCGATTCTTAAGCAACTTTTTTCACTTTAGGTGCTTAAGGGGTTAGTTTTGGTGGGGTGGCTGAGCGGTTGAAAGCGGCAGTCTTGAAAACTGTTGTGGGCATTAGTCCACCGAGAGTTCGAATCTCTCCCCCACCGCTTTCATTATAAAATGTTCTAATATATATTTAATATATTTTATAGCAAGATTGTTGCGTTGCTAGTTAATTATTTTTTGTTGTGCTGTAGCTTAAAGGAAAGCCTAGGAGCACTATTGGTAAGCAACATTTGGAGAGGTACCGAAGTGGTCATAACGGGCCGCTCTCGAAAAGCGGTTGGGCCGTAAGGTTCACGTGGGTTCGAATCCCACCCTCTCCGTTCTGTCTTTTCATTAATGAAAAGACAGAACGGCTCAAAAACAATGTGTTTTTGAGCTAGTTAGGGTTATTCATTAATGAAAAAGGTAGTGGTACCAAAACACAATGTTTTTGCGCTGTTAAAAAAAGGAGTTTGCGATGGATAATAACAATAGATTGTGTGGTAGGATAAGTCATTGCGTAATTTTTGTTTTGTCTATATTTTTTTTGAGTATTGTTTTGTCGTCATGCTCTTTTGCCCAGCAATCGCCTCGGCGGCCGGAGTTTCGGCTTAAGACAGGCATGCCAATCGTGAAGATTACCCAACTGAAAGGTAATGCGCCGGCTTCTTATGCCCAGTCAACCGTTGGCGCTGGCAATTACTCTCGGCATATTGTTGTAGGAGGGATGGACCGGTTTTATGAAGTGCATGTTCCTGCGGCTTATACTAAAACAAGCCCTATGCCCGCGGTTTTAGTTCTCCACGGAGGCGGCGGAAATCCTACGGCTATTCGTTGGCAATCGCGAATGGATTACGTTGCTGATAGATACGGTTTTATCGCAGTGTATCCTGCAGGCACCAGCAGACTAAAAAAATTTGCCTTAACTTTTAACGCTGAAGGTTGTTGCGGGTATGCTTCAGAAAATAATGTTGATGATGTGGCGTATGTCAATGCATTACTTGACGACTTGGAGAAATTCTTTTATATTGATACAAAGCGAGTTTTTGCCACGGGCTATTCTAACGGATCGCAGATGACATACTTGCTTGCTTGTAAGCTTTCTCATCGCATAGCAGCGATTGCCCCTAACGCAGCGCCTATGACGCTGCGCAGTGGTTGCGCACCGGTTCGGCCTTTATCAGTAATGCACTTTCATGGGCTCAAAGACGATAACGTGCCTTTCGAAGGGGGCAAGGGCACGTCTCCTGTTGCGGTAACCGGGTATGATCATATGCCGGTCCAGGATTGTTTGAATTTTTGGATTACGCGCAATGGGATACCGGCTACACCTGCAAAACAATCGCGAAAAGGAAATGTTGAGTTTACGGTCTATGGGCCGGGTGAGGAAGACACCGAGGTTATTCTGGTTAAAATTGAAGACGGAGGCCATTCTTGGCCGGGTGGAGATTATTCAAGCGCTAAAGAAGACGCCACTCTTGGTAAGATTAATAGGGATATAGTTGCTTCAGAGCTGATGTGGAAGTTTTTTGAGAAACACCCTATGCGTTAGGCGGTGACAAAGAGAAAAGGGGAAAGCGCGTGGTTCTCATGTTGCGTGTTTTAAGTTTAACGCTTTCATTGTTTCTTATGTTTAGTGTCGGCGGAACAGGTGAAAGCTTTGCTTGTGTCAGCGACGCAGGCATGGCAGTAATCCTCATGCCTGATCAGATTAACTTTGAGAAAATGGTGGCTTTGTGCGATTATCCCCCAGACCATGAGCCGCTCGACGCCCGCATAGCATTTAAAGGGCATGTTTATGGAATCAGCGCTGTTGCTGTGCAGCAAAAAGAGTTGTATGACGGGATCGGTTATTACGTGGTTACCTTCCAGCCTCATGTTGTTGTGGATATCCTTGATGGGAATGTGGGATATAAAAATATCGTGCGTGATGAATTGCGGTTTCTTGCAAAGCACCGTTTGATTGTGAATGTTTCAAGTGAAGAAATCGACGCCATAAGCGAATTGATTGACCGAGAGGTCGTGGTATTCCAGGTTATCCGAGGGTGCCTTCATAAGGAATGGGTGAAGCTTGATGATCGATGGGTTGATAAGATTGTTCCTTCGGATAGGACCTATTGGGATGCTATAGGTTCCACCCACGATTTTTTCCTTGAGGATAAAGGTTGTTTTGATATTGTTCCATCGGAATGTTCGGGATCACCAGAGTCCTTATTTGAGCCGTTGGCAACGCTTAAAGTGCCGCGGAATAAAAAATAGTTTGGAGAGGTGGCAGAGCGGTCGAATGCGCGCGCTTGGAGAGCGCGTGATCGCAAGATCCCAGGGTTCGAATCCCTGCCTCTCCGCCATAGTTGACGCACAGGCGAACCCTGTCCGGTAG
>JAGOIJ010000145.1 GCA_017995695.1 Candidatus Omnitrophota bacterium
TTACGACTTTAACGAGATTCCTCTGTTTCTAGAAGCCCTTAACAAAGGTTATGATTTTGTCATGGGTTCGCGTTTGAAGGGTACTATCAATAAGGGCGCGATGAAATTTTCTCACCGTTTTATCGGCAATCCGATCCTCACAGGAATCACCCGGTTATTTTTTCGAACGACCTTTTCGGATATCCATTGCGGCATGCGTGCTTTTACAAAAAACGCATACCACACCATGAAGCTGCGAACATTAGGCATGGAGTTTGCGACAGAAATGGTAGTTTTTGCTTTGATGCATAATTTACGCAGCTGCGAAGTCCCCATTACCTATTATCCGCGTAAGGGCTCCTCAAAGCTAAGCCCTTTGCACGATGCCTGGAGGCATCTGCGTTTCATGCTTTTGTATTGCCCTTTGTGGCTTTATTTTATACCGGGCGGCTTGGGCTTTGGCGCCGGTTTCATGGTATTGCTGTTATTGGCGCGCGGGCCGTTTTTCTTCCTCGGCCATAATTGGGATATTCATGGTATGACGATTGCCAGCGCCTTTTGCATCTTAAGTTATCAGGTGCTTAATATAGGCGTGTTTGCGCATACCTTTGCTATACGGCAAGGATTTTTAAAAAATGATGCCTCAACAATGTTTTTTTCCCGGTATTTTAATTTAGAAAAGGGCATTCTTTTGGGCAGTATTGTTTTTATAAGTGGCGCTGTTATCCTAGGGCTTATCATTGCGGAGTGGTTTGCAAAACGTTTTGGCGCTCTGGATAAAATCAGAGAATCTATTTTGGCGATGACTTTGCTGGTTATCGGTCTTCAGACAATATTTTCCTCTTTTTTCCTCAGTTTGTTAGTGTTGGAGCGCAGGGATTAATCATACTATGAGAAGAATTATGCTAGTGCTGGCGACTATGTTGGTGGGCTTTGGCCTTAGGTCGTATCAGCTCGATTTTCCTTCCATTGGCTACCACAATATGAATGAAAACGAGACTTTAGGCATTGCCCAAGAGATGATGCGGACCAATGATTTTATTAATCGCAGAGTTTATTTTAATAATGCTTTTGAAAATGACACGACGGTGCGTAATGCTACTCAAGTCCCGTTGGTTGCGTATCAGACTATTGCGGCCTGGAAGCTGTTCGGAGAAAATCTCCAAGGTCCACGACAAGTTAATGTACTCTTTGGGACAGCGAGCATCTTGTTGGTTTACGCTTTGGCGTTTTTACTTTTTGGAACCTTTGAGGCAGCTTTGTTTAGTTCTTTTGTGTTTGCTATTTTACCGTTGACCGTATTTTTTTCGCGTAATCTGCAAGCTGAAAGCCCGGCGTTGTTTTTTATGTTGTTAGGCACACTTGCCTATGTACGGTTTTCGGTAACGTTTAAAAAACTGTTGCTTTTCTTAGGTGGCGTCTTTTTTTCAATTGCTTTTTTCTATCGGGTTTATTTTCTCATTGGTTTATTGCCGTGTCTGTGGGTTCTGGGTTCTTGTTTAAGAGCAAGGGAAAACAATGATAAAGCAAAGATCGTTGTAATGTTTTTCTTGCCGTATGCTCTATTTTCTGCTGTGGTTGCAATGATGGTAGGAAAAGGGTACCTTTCTTTGAGCGACATTATTCAAACAAAAGCGATTTTTTCTATTTTTACCTTCGCGTTTTGGAACAGTTTTGGTCAGACGCTATGGTGGTATTTTGTGGGCGAGAACTTTACGGTTGTATTTGCAGCCTTGACAATCGTAGGCGTCGGCGCCAGTATGCTTAAGTCGTTCGGTTTAGTAAGCCGTTTTATTTCAGGAGGGCTCGTTTCTTTAGTCGTATACGGCATGTTATTTTCCGTTGCCTTGCGCGAACAAAATTATGCGCAGATGCCGTTTGCTCCCTTGGTGAGCATTGCCAGCACTCTGGGTGTTTTGTTTCTTACAGAGATTTTTGAGAAATTTAAAGTTCGAAACCTTAAGGCTGTTGTGATGGTGGTGGTCATCTTATTAGCGGCGCCATTCGTGCGTTTATCGTTACAACGGATGCAGGTGACGATATTCCCTGGAGAGGATGTGGCAGGTTCCACCCTGCGTGAGCTTACCAAGCAAGAAGAACGCGTATTTTTGTTTACGAATGCGCAAGGAAATGGCATCGCTCGTTATGCGCGCCGTTATATGGGTTGGCCAGCGAACCTAAAAGATTTTCAAGAAAAGGAAGCAAAATTCGGGATCCGCTATCTGTGTGTTTATCCGTTTGCTTATGTGGAGCTTCTCTCTCAGAACGATCCTGAGTTGTTTAAGTATATTCAAGACCACTACCGTATTAAAGAAGTTGGTTTTCTTGGCACAAGCGACCAGTTGTATTATCTGATTCTTGAAAAGGGTAAGGGTGGCAATTTGCTTGAAGCGTTGAAAACATTTTCCGGGCCTTTGCAGACAAGGGCGATTTACCGCGTCGCCGGAAGGCATTTGTTTTTTTACTCCGTCCGGGCCCAGGAAGGTTAAACAAGAATTCGTTTATGAAACTATCTGTCGTTATACCGGTTTACAATGAGGCAAAGACAATAGAAGAGGTTATTGCCCGGGTGAGGCGCGTTTCGTTTCCCTTAGAAATAATTATTGTTGATGATTGCTCAAGGGATGGCACTAAGGAAAAGCTTAAGGCCCTTGAAAAGCAGTATCCGGAAATTAACGTTGTGTACAGCGATCCTAATCGAGGGAAGGGATTTGCCATACGGTACGGGTTTCAGTTTGTAACCGGAGATGTGGTAATCATCCAAGACGCGGATTTGGAGTATAATCCCCAGGATTATCTTAGGATACTTGAGGTTTACAAGGATCGCCATGCAAGCGTTGTCTATGGATCACGATTCAAAGGAACGTGCGAGAATATGAGTTTCTTGCAGTTATTTGCCAATAAGCTGTTTACCTTTCTTACCAATCTCTTGCACGACGTGCGTTTAACTGATACGTGCACTTGCTACAAAAGCTTTAGGGCCGATATTATTAAGAGCCTGCCGCTTTCAAGCGAGGGTTTTGAGATTTGCCATGAGATAAACGCAAAGCTCTTACGCAGAAATATTCCTATTACAGAAGTCCCCATCGTCTACCGCGCACGGACGCGCAAGCAGGGCAAGAAAGTCGATTGGAAGGTTTTTTTCACAAGCATCTACGCGATTTGCAAATTTGCTTTCAATGATTAAAGAGCTCAACGTGCCATTGATTAACATTGAGGATCAAAAAAGGATCGCTGCCGCCGAGGTAAATTATAAGCAGTGGATGTTTCGGGTGATCGAGCCATTTCTTGGCGAGCAGATTTTAGAGATCGGTTGCGGATCAGGCGCGATTACGCAGTTCCTTAAACAAAAAAAATGTGTTGTGGCTTCGGATGCGGATGAGCAGTGTGTTGCCTTCTTGAAGCATCGCTTTTCCGATGCCCCTTGCGTTACTAGTCTTTGCGCAAATGTAGCCGCAGAACAGTTTTCTCGCCATCTTCAAGGATATACGTTTGATACTGTTGTTTGTCTTAATGTGCTTGAGCATATAGCAGATGACCAGTTGGCTTTGCGCAATATGCATGCTGTGCTTGCTCCGGGAGGTAGGTTAGTTTTGTTGGTGCCGGCCTATCAGTGGTTATTCGGCGAAGGGGATAGGATCGTGGGGCATGTCCGGCGTTACGCAAAAAAGCAGCTTCACGCAACGGTCGTTGAGGCCGGTTTTACTATTGAGAAAATATTCTTTATGCATTCTACCGGTATCCCAGCCTGGTTTCTGTACAATAAAATTCTCAATAAACGAGAAGGCATGCAGGAAGTTTCTGTCTATGACAGATATATTGTTCCTCTGGTGGCCCGTTTTGAGAAAGCGATTCCCTTGCCTTTTGGGCTTTCCTTAATTTGTATCGCCAAAAAATAAGGCTGATGAAAAAGAAAATCCTTATTACCGGTGTTGCGGGTTTCATTGGAAGTAACCTGGCTTCGATGTTGTGCGCTCAAGGCTATCGTGTTGTGGGCGTTGATAACCTTTCTTTTGGTTTGCGCTCGCAGGTGCCCGATGGGGTTGAGTTCCATAAGGTTGATATCCGCTCAAAAAAGTTTTTTTCGTTGTGTAAAGGAATTGATACGATATTTCACCTTGCGGCAAAAAACTGCATCAGCGATTGCCAGCAAGATCCTCTCGGGACTGCAGATAGCAATATATTCGGCACGATTAATGTTTTTGAGGCAGCAAGAACGGTGAGGATACGCAAGGTTATCTATGCAGAGACCTCTGCTATCTATGAAGGAAGTTCGTTGTTTCCTACTCCGGAAAGCGAAGAGAAACCAGT
>JAGOIJ010000009.1 GCA_017995695.1 Candidatus Omnitrophota bacterium
AGCCGGGACCTTTATTACTTCGCATGAGGTGCGTAAGAAATTAACTAAAGAGATTTTGGATGAGGCCTTGGGTTTAGGGCCGCTTGAGGATTTATTAGCTGATCCCGGCATTACCGATATTATGGTGAATAATAAGGATGAAATCTATATTGAGCGCAGCGGCAAGATTGAGATGACCAGCAAGAAATTTATTTCCAATGATCAGGTGAAGACGACGATCGAGCGCATCATTGCCCCGATTGGAAGGCGCATTGATGAGTCCGTGCCTATGGTTGATGCGCGCCTGCCCGATGGCTCGCGCGTGAATGCGATCATCCCTCCGTTGTCATTGACCGGGCCCACGTTGACGATCCGTAAATTCCGCAAGGAGCGTTTTACCGTCGAGGAATTGATCAAGATCGGCACTCTAAATCAGGCTATGGCGGATTTTATTAGGGCCTCCGTGATCTCGCGCAAAAATATTATAGTTTCCGGTGGCACTGGTTCGGGTAAGACCACGGTTTTGAATATATTATCCGCTTTTATTCCTAATAATGAGCGTATTGTCACCATTGAAGATGCCGCCGAATTAAAGCTGCATCAGGAGCATTGGGTGCGGCTTGAATCGCGTCCGCCCAATATCGAGGGAAGGGGAGCTATCGCTATCCGAGATCTTTTCCGCAACACCTTGCGTATGCGGCCTGACCGGATTCTGATTGGCGAGTGCCGCGGCGTGGAAACCTTAGATATGCTTCAAGCCATGAACACCGGCCATGATGGTTCAATGACCACGGTGCACGCTAATTCTACGCACGATGTTTTAGTGAGAATTGATTCCATGATTTTAATGTCAGGGATTGAGCTTTCTATCCGCGCCATCCGGGAGATGGTTGCTTCAGCAATCAATATTATTATCCATACGGCGCGGTTGTCTGATGGAACGCGTAAGGTGATGCAGGTAAGTGAGGTCGCCGGCATGAAGGATGATGTGCATGTAGATTTACGCGATATCTTTTTCTTCAGGCAAAACCGCATCGATGGCCAGGGTAATATCCAGGGCGAGTTTCAGGCGACGGGTTATGTTCCGTCGTTTATTGAAGATATCAAGCAGCGCGGTATCCCGCTTTCCGAAGACATCTTCAAAACCTCTTAATAGGGACACTCTTTAATCCAATCGAGTACCGCTCTTGAAATCAATCGGAAGACTGTCCCCGTATTCTATGCAGATTGCAAATCTTACCAAAAATACAGTATTAGCAACAAACGCTTTTGTGGCTAAAAGTTTTTTCACCCGCCTTAAAGGGCTGCTTGGTAGGAAACAATTGCCGCAAAACGAAGCACTAATTATCCAGCCCTGCAATGCGATTCATACCTTTTTTATGCGCTTTTCCATCGACGTAGTGTTCTTGGATAAGAACGATGTGGTTATAAAAGTAATACATGCTCTTAAGCCTTTTCGTATAACCGCAACCTATTTTAAAGCCTCGAAAGTTATTGAATTACCCTCCGGAGTTCTTCAGGCCACCTCAACAACCGAATCCGACATCCTCCAATTTAGGGACACTCTTTAATCCAATCGAGTACCGCTCTTGAAATCAATCGGAAGACTGTCCCTCGTCTTCATATTACTATGTAGCATCAGGAATATCGATGAGCATGTGATTATCTCCTAGGGTACGTTGCTTATAACTACTCCAAGAGTAATCTATTGGGGCAGCAGCCAAATTTGCCCTTACCGGGTTCGATTCAATATAAGCAATGCAATCCAAGAGGTAATCATTCTTACCGATCATTCTGTTTTTAAAACGCCCTTGCCAAAGATGGCCAACCTTTTTGTATTTATTGTTAAAGTACAGCGTATACGTCTGACAGATCGGCTTCATAATTTCAGGTAACGCTTCAGGCTTTCGGGGGAAAATAATTAAATGAAAATGATTAGGCATAAGACAGTAGCTGTAAAGTTTAAAACCAAATTTCCTTTTGTAATGCTTCAAAAGGTCAAGGAAAGAAATGTAATCTTCTTCATCCAGAAAAACAGTTTGTTTTTGATTCCCCCGGTTGTAAACATGATAATACGTGTTCTTAACCAACATTCTTTGTCCTCTTGCCATTTTGCACCTCCGAGATAATAGACGCAATAGTGCACCAATTCTCACATAAATTTTAATAATAATGGCAGATCAAGAATCGTTAACAAAACAAAGAAAATGGGGACACTCTTAGCTTTGGGAAGAGGAGCGTCTTCCGATTAGTTTCAAGAGTGTCCCTAATAAATTAAAATTTAAATGTCCAATGTAAAGTTATTGACATGGACAGAGCGATATGATAGACTTTAAATGTCCAAACTGAGAGGAAATAGTCATGGGTGTAATACATAAGCTAAAACCGGAAATAATTGAGTTTATTATTGCTGAAAAAAGGGCAAATAAAACTATAAGTTGTCGTGGCCTTGAAAAAACGGTATATAATAGATTTAACATAAAGGTTTCTAAATCAAGCATTAATCAGATATTTAAAGTCTCAGGTTTAAGCCTCCCTATTGGCAGGAGATCAAGAAAAGGACGTTTGCCTGAACTAGCTTTAGCAACGCCTCCTGCTGTCGAAATTGCCCCCCCAGAGCCGCTCATCAAGGAGCAGCCCCCACAAGAACCACCCCAAGAAAAGCCGCTTATCCCAGAGCCCGTCGCCCCGTTAGAGTCCTTTACGCGCGTAATCTCCCTTGAGCCGCAATCCCTCGAATGTGCTGGCGCAGGCGCTGTATTCTTAAAAGCCGCAGATTGTTTACTTGAAACCAGCAAACAAATCATGGGCATTATCAACAAAAAAACCGGTTGGCCGCAAGGGACTATTGCTAAAAAAACCGAATGCGCAATATTTCAAAACCTATCCCCGGAACAATGGCTGCTTCCTTTGTTGGGGTATGCAGTTGAAGGATCGGTAACAGATTCGTATCTTATTGATTTACAAGGAGTTAGTGGTTTGGGGGCAGATCTTTGGTATGTGATTTCGAAGTCGTTTCAAGAGGTAAGGGGTTTTAAAATTACACTCACTGATGGCAGGCAGTTATTCCTTGACGGACAAGCAAGAAGCGTCTGGCAGGTGCAGCATATCCCACACGCATTTTCCACAACTATAAATAATGCAGTAAGTTACATAAATAGTTGTTTTTCTCATGATAGCCCGTTTACGCTGATGATGTGCCAAAATGAAGGCCATGAATGTTTTAGTTTCCTTCAGGCGCTGGAGGGTAATGGAGCATATCTTAGTCAAGTTTCTTTGTATGATAATAAGCTAAAGGACTTAGAAGGCGTGCGACCGGACCAGGGCAAACGTTATCATTGGCTCATGGCGTTACCTACCACGCAACTTCTCGGCATGGGTCGAGTTGAGAAATTAGGCAATTTTAAACCGTATACCTTTGCTCCTTTACAAAAGTCATTCTTTATCGCAGAAGCGTCAGTTGCAATATCGAAACATGTTGCGAATAAAGAGGTTACAATAAGAAGCTGCGCGCTCAAGCGTACCCAGGAAGCGCGGCCCCAGTTTTATATTCTCACCAATATGTCTGCAGATCGAGTAGGCATTGAACAGCTGGCGCAAATGTATCTTAGCCGTTGGCCAAATCTAGAAGAAGGTATGCGTGATTTTCAGCACAAACTTGAGTTTTTCGCTTACACCGGCGGTGATCCAGGGGTGTCACTGCGCGAGCGCTTCGGCGTAACAAAGGAATTTGCTCACGCTATCAATGTGTTGTTCGCCGAGTATCAAAAGCATCTCGATATCGTTGTGCGCCAGTCATTTTTCCCTTCAACCTATGAAAATATCGATTTCTCGACGATGAAAAAGCGTTTTTACGACCTGAAAGCATTCATCAAACATTCGCCGAATGAAACCGTGGTTACGTTTTTGCCTTACCAAGGGTATCCGTACACAGCAGATCTTGCGTTTGCCTGCGCCCGCGTTAATGAGCGCAACGTCATGGTGGATGAAAATACCCGATTGTATCTTGCCGTTTCTACGTAACATTTTTGCGCCCGCTGTTACTTTTCGAAAACGTTTTCTTAAGCACGTAAACTTAGGCTTGACTTCTATATATACTGATGGTATAGTTTAAATGCAACAAGACGGCAACGAAAAACTCACCACATTGATGGTGGGTCCCGACCAAAAGTCGGGAGGCAATTCCTCCCTGGAGGGGGAGGATGCGCAAAGCCACGGGACGATGCTCGTCACAATTTAGATTTCGTCAGTTCACGTTTGGGTCAGGACGAGAGCGTTGTTAGCCGGGTTACCGAAAGCCAGAAATTTTTGCTTTCGGTTTTTTATTTTGTAGATAAAAATGAGTTTAATAAAGTTTTTAAGAATGGAGGAGGTGAAGAAAAAATGTTGAAAAGAAAAGGGCAGTCAACGTTGGAGTATGTGCTTATCTTAACCGCGATCATCGCGGCGGTGATTGTGGTGGCTCGGGCAATAGGAACCAATGTGCAAACTTCGCTTACAAGCGTGGGAACTGAAATGCAAAAGCAGGCAGCAAAAATAAAATTTTAACATTAAAGGGGGTGAATCACATGTTACGACGTTTAGCAAAAAGCAAAGCGCAGAGCACCGCGGAATACGCAGTGTTATTCGCGTTAGTAGTAGGCGCAGCATTAGCAATGCAAGTGTATGTGAAAAGAGGCATCCAGGGAAGAGTTAAGAATGTGGTAGACCATACAGGAACAGGCGGGTTTGTGGGAAGGGCGCAGTTTGCTTTTACTGGCGAACAGTATGAGCCTTATTATTTGGCAAGTGAGGCGCAAACCAGCCGTTCAAGTTCGCAGGAAGACGTATTAGGAAGAGGCGGTGAGTCTGCGAAATCCAGCATTGAATCAACGCAGCAGAAAAAAGAACAGGTGACAGGGTGGGACGAGACAGATATCGCTGCTACACAAGAAGAAGCTGACTCTGAGCATGATTTTGAATCTAGCGGAGCAAGGCCAGAAACACCGACCGTGGCAACGTCTCACTAAAGAAATGAAAGAGAGGAGGGAGAGCAATGTTTATCTATATGAATAAAAAGGGACAAAGCACCTTGGAGTATGCCCTTATTATCGCGGTGGTTGTTGCGGTCTTGCTGACCATGCAGGGCTATTTTAAGCGTGCATTACAAGGTAAATTTAAGTCAGTCAGCGATGATATTGGCGAACAATATTCCACGCAGTCCACTGATTCTCGTTATACGACAATAACTAATATCGCTACGCATGAAGTAACGCAACCTGGCGCAGCAGCAGCTTTGGGCGTAGCAGGAGGCGGCAGAGGAGGTATTACTACCACTACTACAACGCATGATGTTACCCGTTCAGGAACAGAGCACACGAATAATGCTGATGATGAGTATTGGCCGCAATAGTGTCGTGGTGACTACGGGTAGTCCCCGATGAAAGGAGCTTAAGGCATGTTGTTGATAATCGCGTTACTTTCCATATCATCCGTTGGTCTTTTGTCCATGGTATTGATTCCCGTTGCGGAAGACAAGCGGGTGCAATGGCAGGATAAACAGGAACAGACGATTGGAAGACAGCTTGATGACATGTTTTCTTACGAGAAGACTCCTCGGGAGATCGTTCGGCTGTACTATATCCTGCCGTTTGTGGTGGGAACGCTCAGCTATCTATTTTTAGCCAAGTCACCAATAGTCGCGGTTATCGGAGCAGTGGTTGGTTTTTCCATCCCGAGCATTATCTTAAAGATCAGAGACTCCCGGCGCAGGCAGAAATTTAATGGGCAGATTTTGGATTCAATCATGATCCTTTCCAGCTGCCTTAAGGGCGGACTTTCGCTCTTACAGTCATTCGAAGTATTGGTTGAGGAAACGCCTGCGCCGATGAGCCAAGAGATAGGTTTGGTAGTCCGGGAAAACAAGATGGGTATTACTCTTGAGGAGAGTCTACGGCGTTTAAGCAAGAGAATGAATATCGAGGAATTAAATCTGGTGGTGAATTCGATTTTGGTTGCGCGCGAAACAGGCGGCGATTTGACTAAGGTTTTCAGCCGTCTGTGTACGACGATCAGGGATAATATGAAGCTAAAAGAGAATATCAAGACCTTAACCCTACAGGGAAGATTGCAGGGTATTATTATGTCAGTGTTACCGTTCATTTTTGTGGCGTGGGTAGTGCATACAAACAAGCAGCATTTTGAAATTATGTTTAACAGCGAACTAGGCAGGACATTATTGATAATAGCTGTCGTTCTGCAAATAGTAGGTATCTTTTTGATCCGCAAGTTCAGCATCATTAAGATATAGGAGGAGCGCACATGGAGTTCTACATTTATCTTTTCAGCATGTTCACTGTGGTATCAATCATGCTGGCGATATTCGGTCCTGCGATGTTTCAACCTGCAGGATACAAATTGCCGTTTGACGAAAAGGAGATGAAGAAAGTCAAGCTGCGCTCTTTTTTGGCGAACCTGTTTCCTTTTAATCAGAGGGTCTTGGACAAGATCGGCCTTTACCAGCGCATTAAGTATCGCCTTGAGGCTGCGCACGTGAACCTCGGGCCGATTGAGTTTTTTAATTTCAAAGTTTTGTTAATTTTGGTTTTATTTGTTGTCACGATTATCGCCATGGGACGATTCCATCCTTGGGCAGTGATTGGGGCGATTTTCGCAGGTTATATCATTCCTGATATTTGGGTTCATATTAAGATTAAAAAACGCCGGGAAGCGATTGTGCGTCGGCTTCCTGAAACCGTTGATCTTCTGGGGTTGTGTGTGGAGGCAGGGCTTGATTTTACTATGGCAGTGCGTTGGCTTATTGAGAAAACAACAATTAATCCCATGATAGAGGAGTTACGGTTTGTATTGGAAGAGATAAAATGGGGCAAATCTCGCGGCCAGGCGCTTAAAGATATGTCGCGCCGGTTGAATATTCCCGAGGTCAGCTCCTTTGTGCAGACCTTGGTTCAGGCAGAGCGGATGGGCACGCCGGTGAGTGAGGCATTCATGATTTTGTCGGAAGATACGCGTATGCGTCGGTTTCAGAGGGGCGAGCGCATTGCCTTAAAAGCGCCTATTAAAATATTAATACCTTTAATATTCTGCATCTTGCCGGTTATCGCCATTGTTATCGGCGGGCCGATCTTGCTTCAGTTTATGCAGAATAAGTTGTTTTAAGAGGAGCCAAGCGATGAAAAGTAAAAACTTACGAAAAGCGCAAACCCTGGCAGAGTATTTTCTTCTCGTGGTGGCGATTCTCTTGGCAGTGGTCTCTGCGCGATTCATTGATAGATTTAGGACCGGCTGCGTGACTTATTTTACGGTTAATTCAGCCAGGTTAGTGATAGGAGAATAATGATGAGACGAGCGTGCGTTCGTGTAAAAGGTCAAAGCTTTCTTGAGTACGCAATGTTAATCGGCATTGTGTCTGTGGCGTTGATCGCCATGTTTACCTATATGCAGCGTTCAGTGAATGCGCGGTTAAAGCAAGTTCAGGTGGAACTTGATGAATCTAAGAGGTAGAAGCATGAAACGAATACGCAGTGGGCAAAGTACGGTAGAATTCGCTGTAGTTATCTGTGTGCTGATAGCGGCGCTATTGACAATGGGCGTATATTTTCGTCGCAGCGTACAGGGGAAACTTAAATTGCATACTGACGAAATTAGCGGGGAAAGTGTCGGCTATGCGCCAGAGGAAACCTTAGGGGATACCTTAATTACCAAGAACAGCCTTGAGGTAACCAATAGCTACACCATGGGCAATCGTTACGATTTTAATTTTCTTAATAACGCCGTTACTAAATCGATATCTACGGTGGTTGTAGAAGAACAAAAGACACAGCAGGAGAGGGTATTGCCTTATCATTAGTATTCATAGGGGTGCTATGATGAAACGACGCATAATAAAAATACGCGGTGATGCGATTATGGAATACGCGGTAGTATTGGGTTTGGTGTCTCTTGCCTTGATTGCGATGAATGTCTATGTGAAAAGAGGGATTCAGGGAAGGGTGAGAGACTTAACGCAATACTACCTGGCTCCGGAAATCATGCACACGCAAGAGGTTGATCCAAGCGCCCAGACCACCACGGATACAACTACTAATTCGATCTCCATAAAGAATGCTTTTAATAATGGTGGCGGCGATATTAATGCCATAATTAATGAATTTACTAATGTTGTGGCCAATAGCGAAACCATGGACAATGGTGTTCCAAAATAGGAGCGATAAGATGAACAATGGGACGCGGAAGAAAGGACAGGCAGTCGTTGAACTGGCAATATTCGGCAGCGTTATTTTGTTTGCCTTCGGCATGCTGTTATCCTATTCACAGCGTCAAAATGATATGCAGTATGTGCAGATGGAAGCATTCCGAAGGGCATTGCAAAAGGCCTGCCAGGGGCCGGTACTGACGGAACAAACATTTGATTTTGAGAATCCGAGTATCGGTGGTGGGTTGGGAGGGATTATCGATCTGATCATGCCGGGCAAGGGCGCTTCAGTTCAGTATACGGTGTTACAGAATAGGCGCTATGCGGATCTTTCCGGTGATTTTGGCAAAGGCTCGCCTCAAACCGTAAGCGCATCATCGAATGTGTTTTGGGCAGTGCCATTCGTAGGCGAGGGCTCAGAGAGTCTCACCGCCATTAAGATCAATGAAGATCGGGCAAAAGTAATCAACAATAATGGACCATTGGGGATATTGTCTGCGCTCACCGGTCTTACCGATGACGCGATTTCTTTATCCTATCAAACCTCCGAGATTAACTCCGATTCACGCACGCAGTATAGCGGAACGATAGGAAAGACCGAGGATGAATCTGAGATCGTGAATAGGCGTCGCTCGCAAATGAAAGATTTGATTCATACAAAGGTTAACTATAAGGTAAAATTAGGAGTTGCGGAGGTGACTGATGCGCTTGATGAGTTTGGTTTACCCACTGATATTACCATACAGGAAGGCGTTCTTGCGGATGTGGTACAGGGAGCGTATTATGATCCCCATGACGGTGGGTACAAATACTCAAGAAGTGCGGTTACTGCGGCGGATGAAGCCCGTATCGTTGAAAGGCAAAGAACATGGGAAACGCCATTTTAACTAAACAACAATCACATAAAGGCCAGAGTACGCTTGAATTGGCAATAGCAATGATTCTCACTATTATGATCGTGGGAGCTATTACCAATATCTGGTTGTGGGGCAACCATCATTTAGTTGATCGTCAGCGTTGGTATCAGAATACGCGCTGGTTAGCTGGCCAATCGCACGACGCCTACATTCCCGCTATGACTATATGGAAGGATGGGCCAATGCCATTCTATCAATTGCACAGTTTGACAGAGAATGATGTGTTTGTGAAGAGGAGATAATATGTTTACGTATTTTCATCTCAAAAAACTTCGCTATGAAAAAGGCCAGATGATTCCTGTGTTTGTCGTGGTGCTGGTGGCGATTATCATTATGGCAATGGTGACGGTTAATTTGAGTAAGGTGGCATTAATGCGGACCGATGTTTCCAACGCTGCAGATGCAGGCGCCATCGCAGGCGGATCGATGATGGCAGGGGTATTTAACCAGCAGGCAGTGATGAATGCGCAGATGAAAGCAGATTTCTGGATGGGGTATGCTAGCATAACCACATCCCTTGCCGTAGCTTTAGGTATGACTATGGTAGCTGCTGGCATGTGTTGCTCAATGGTAGGTACGCCAGCATACGTTGGATTATTACGTGCAACTCAATGGACGCTCAAAGGTATTACTCTTGCAATCTATGGATTTTCAGAAGCCCAGTACTTGTTTTATAAGAATATGAAAAAAGAGGCGACCAAAGGCAGAAAAGAGGCAATCAAAGGAGCGTATCGCTATGCTTACTTAAACAGCGGCATAGGAAATAAATTGATTTCAAGCAGTATTCTACGTGCGGCCATGGGTGGGAATTTGCGAGGCAGCCCCACAAACTATAGCGATGCTTTTAATTTGTTTCTCAAAACAGATTTAGTGCAGATTCCTGTATATGCTTGGACTGATGGGCAGCATAGGGTGCATTTGGTGGAAGTGTATGCACATACCCAGTCCGTTGGTAATTATCGCATAAAAGTTAGCACCATGCCTATCGCCCTTATGATGACACGATTGTATGGTGCGCAGACCCTGATTACAGAGATGATCATGTGGGCGCCCTCGTGCTTAGTGCCGGGCGTAGGGTGCGGTATAGCGTGGGGAAACGTGGATTTGATTGCTATTAATTTTGCCGGCATAGTCGCTGGCATGCTTCCCGGAAGGGTTTCCTCTGCGGTCGGTGGAGGTCTCGTATATATTTTCGATTGGGTAGATGATATTAAGCATAATAGAAAGTTTACTGTTCAGACGTCGCAGTTTCATGGTCCGAAAAGATACGGGGAGAACTTCACGCTTTGGCGTATGTCCTATCCTTTAACCACGAGTTTCTGCAGGACAGATTTTCGTGGTAACGGTAGCATCTCTCCGCCAAAGCCAAGGCATGATGCGAGCATAAATTTACTCTGGTAGAAGGGGGCGCAAAACAATGAAAACAATGTTGAAATATATTATAGTTATTTTGATGGTATTGTGTTTTACGCCGCGCTGCCTTGCGCAGTGGCAGGGCATGTTTGGAAAAAAGCCGCAGAGCGCAGAGGTATTGGTTCCTCCTTCAACAGAGAAAGTTAAAAGTTCCACAAGTAATTTTATGGGTGAAGATATGAACGTAGTCATGTATGAATCTAGCTTGTCGTTTTCCCAGATTAAGCAGTTCTACCGAAACGAGCTTGCAAAGCAAGGATGGGAAGAGATGGTCGTACCATTGAGCCGTGACACCAGCGGATCCTCCGTAACCGTGGATGTTGTTGCATTCATGAAAGATAAGAAAACAGTATTGAATATCGCGTATTTGCCGATAGAAAATGATGCCGGCAAGACATTTTTTTCTGTTGGTTGGTCGCAGATGCCTTCATACGATAAATTAGTGAACAGCGAGCCGACAAAAATTGATTTTATTCCGTTTTATCCTGGAGCGAAGCAAATGATGTATAAGACGATTGGTAGTGGGGTACAGATAGGATATCTGAGCAAAGATGCGATTGAGACGATTATCGCATTTTATAAATCGCGGATGGTTGGTTATGGTTGGGAAATTGAGGAAGAAATGCCAATTGAAAGCGATGGAGTTACCTATACGCAGGAAGAGCGCGAACAATTGTTGAAGTATTGCCGTGAGTGCGCGCAGGATGCCGTTTTACCTACTTCCGTGTCTGGAACACTTACCTTTCGTAGGGGCGCTCAAGAGACGTGCCAGATTTTTGTGCAACAAGTGCATGCGAACATTGGGTTGTCTTCCCCTGGGTATAATGAAGCAATCAATGATCCCAATAATATTGATGTGATGAACTCTTCAGTTATTGGTGTGTTCTATTCTAAGGAGGCGCCTGATGCGCGGTAGGCACGAAAAAGCACAATCATTCTTACAGTATGGATTGCTGATTATTTTTCTTGTTGCTTCGTTTCTTGCTATAAGAACGTATATGACTCGCGGAATTCAGGATAGATATCGGCAAGCCGCTGATGTATTTGGCCAGGGTGAGCAGTATGCCCCTGGTGTTACCCGCGTTTACAATTTCGCGACGTTGCCGGATGTGGTGATAGATGGAGATGATGTTGAACAGACGTGCGCTGCGTTGATGAACCGCGCATTAGCAGCTCAGGCTCAGATTGCAAATAATGATAATGCTATAAACAGTCTTAATGAGAGGGCAGCGAGCCTAGAAGCGCAGGCGCACCAGATGATGTATCCTGACAATATTTTTATTCGTTTTTTTAATGCATTATTTAACCGGGATTACCGGGAGGCAGCAGAGCAGTTGAATGACCAAGCCAAAGAGATGCGTGAGGAAGCCGAAAGGCTTCAAGGAGATTCAGACGATTTGCAAGCGCAGATTGATAGCGACAGGGCGCAGCGCCCAGAATGCTTTAGCGGATAGAATACAGGAGTAGCCAATGGCAAGAATTCTTAAGAAAAGAAAATTGTTCAAAGGTATATGCGTGATGAGCGTAGGCCTGATTTTCTTTTCTTATTTGCCTGCTCCTGCGTTTGCGGCGCGCAGTCGGGCAGGCGGCGGTGACCTGGCAAAATTTGATACCAGCGCGTTTTTGACAGGCGCTGCGTTGCAGGTAGGCAGTGCAGTGATTGGCGCAGGGATAGGTGGAGCGTGGAGTTCGGCAGCGCAATCAGCGCAATCAGCAACTGAAGTGGGAAGGGCAGCGCATAACATCGGCACGGTAGGCAAATTACTTTCAGACGGAAGTCACCTTGCGAACGGTTTTAAATCGCTGACCTTTTCCAGCGCATTAGCCAATGTTGGCCGTGGTCTTTCAACCTACACAGCAACCTCGCAGATTGGCCGGGCAGTAGGAAATTATGGCGTGTATAAGGGTTGGAGCCCGAAGAAAATATACACGGTTTCAACGATAACTGGTGCGGCTACCGCAGGGTTCCTTAATCCGGGAGTAAGTTTAGGAGGAGCGTTGTCGCCGAGCATTAATGTTCCCGCCGTAGAGGCCGCCACGTTGCCTATTATGTTAAAAGGTGCAGCGGTAGGCGCGCTATCAGGAGCCGCGCGTGCAGCGGTTATTACCTCTATGGATGGAAATAGAATCAACAAAGGAAAGGGGCCTGGTACTACATCGCAAATCTTGGGGATGGTGGCGGGTAACGCGGTTACTAATTTTGGGAGAGGGTTGTTTGATAAGAAAACCTATCATCAACAAATTGATAGTCAGTGGCAACAGGCCGATGCTGCCTCTGTGCCAGATGCAGATAAGTTCACTAATCTAAAAGTGCGCACCGTCGATAAGCTTGCCGATGCAGGAGGTGCGAGTCCTTTCGAGGAGAAAACCTATTGGAAAGAGATCAAGGGGATCAGTAAGGATGGGGTAATAGAGACGGGAAAAGTTGTTCCTGATAGTCAGCTTGGGCAGGTGAAAAACGGGGACAATATTGTGCCGGTGTATCGTGAGGGCACCCGACGACTTACCTTATATGATATCAATGCCAATGTGGATGGTAATCAAGTAGCGTACCGGCTATTTGTAAAAGCCCCTTTTATCGATACCTTTAGCCGACAAAGTTGGCCGGGCCTTGCCAGCGAAGCAGTGGGGATTATTGCGGAGAATAAATTGTCGAAGAAGAATAAGATGTACGCGCCTTTGATTCAGTCGTTAAGCGGCACGGTTTTTTCGTCGTTAGCTAATTCCTATGGGATTGGCGCGGATATGTATTTTGGCAAGAAACAAGACAAACTTCAGGCAAAGCTTGATTTTGCAGAAGAGTTTTTTGTGACCCGCGTCACGCAACAGATGATTCCGTTTAACAAAGAAGCAGGTAAGGCCCAGCAGCATAATCAGCTGGGAACATTATATACGCACAGTATCGATCCGAATACGCCTTATCCTGACACGCTTGAAAAGATGGATAGCGTAATTATGCAGGGTGTTGAAGATCTGCCGTTCCAATATCAGCAAGGGCAAGCCGAGCGGCTTAAGGCTATGGATAGGCAGGGCGACGAATCTATCGCGCGCCGTAATCGTTATATAGAGCTTGAGCGGCAAAGAGTGGAGGAGGCATTCCGCGCGCAACCAACTCATGGCAGGTCTTCGGTTTTCGCAAAGGATTTGAGTTTTAAATTGCCATCAGTGCTTTTCCAGAACGCAGTGAGTATGGGCACACAAGCAGTTATGAACTCCTTGGTTAGCGATAAGGATAGCGCGACAAAGCAGATGTTGGTTCCTTTTGGGGCAAACATGTTGACTGCAACTATTCGTGGTATTGCCTGGCATAAGGGTTGGGATTCGGCAAGTAAACAATGGCAATGGGAAAGCCTTCTTGAGAACTACGCCCCCGAGCAATATACGATCACCCCCAGCGATAAGGATTACAATTGGCTTTCTGCATCAATGGATAGGGCATATTATCCTAGCCAGAAAGCGGAGTATGAACGGTTTAATACGCTCTATGGGGTGACTCCTGTGAAGATAATGAAGGTGCGTACTACCGATATCAATGAAGGAGCGCATACCAAGAATGACATCGTGGAATGGGTGCCGGTATCAATAGTTGAGGCGGATAACACAGCGCCTACTACGAAAGAGGCAATAGGTGAAAGCATAAAACAGGCAGCCTTGGATAGTTTTGTGGAGACGATGTCATTCGGCAGGCCAATGGTACGCACGTCTTTGCCTGATCCGTTAGGAGGTATCCGTCCTGAACAAGTATCTGCGCAGGATTTCATAAGTTACCAACGCACGCTCGAAGGGCTGTCTTCCATGCCGTTTGATAAAGCAATGGTGGCGCAGGTAGCAAGCGGTCAACGCAGCGCTATGGCTAAGAATATTCGCGGCACGCTTTTACAAATTCCCGGCGTGGCGACTGCATTCCACATGCAGCCGGAGCGGTTAGTGAAGGTTCATACGCGAGTAGAAAAAGTAATCCCCTATGAAGTAAACATTCCTTTCGGTGAAGCAACGGATCGCCTTGAGGTGAATGAGGATGGAAGCTATACACTTATTGGGAATTCAGTTGGTAAGATTCAGGAAATAGGCGAAGAGAACAGCGTGAGTAGGCCGTCGGGTGAAAAGCCTTTTGAAGTTGCGTTTGAGGGGCAGATGGCTATGGGAGAAAAAGGCGTTGCTACGATAACGATGGAGAATGGAAGATCTCTCCAGGTTCCCTATGTAGCTATGAAACAGAGCGATACGCGCCCAGGAGAAGGTGTTAATAAGATTGACCCCACGGTACAGATATATTTTGATTTCGCGGGGACACAGGATTTTAATCCTGATGGCGGCAATATGGTTGATCATTATCAGGTTGTACTGGCAAGCAAAAAGGGATCTGCGGAAAAAACCGTCCTGGCCTCCAATCTTCCTATGGAATTAAATAAAGGGACCATAGAGCTACGCAGGGCAGAAGGAGTAGCCGCATTTACAGGAAACAAGCACGAATATTATAATAGCCCTCTTAACAAGTTTGTAATACAGCAACTCCGCGGCAGAGAGGGAGGGTTGCCCAATGTATCATCTGTGTTCCGTCTACCAATGCCGGACATTATGTATGACACGCGGCCTCAGACAGTGCCAATAGGGTATTTGCGCAACACTAATGTTAACGCAATGAACGCAGCGCCTGCTTCACCATCGCCGATCAATACGGTATTCCCACGCACCCTTGCAGGTTCCGGTCTTACAACGGGCCAATACGACTTAAATTTCCTGGTGCCTCGTGAAAACCCCGTAGAGCCGTATTCCGGCACCACCGAAGATCAGAGGCAACTGGCTGTACTTACACCAAACGTATTCTTGCTCAATAAGGCCACGCTAACTTTTTGGAATAACTTTGATAACAAATTAAAAAGTCCATTTGGGATGAGGAGTACAGGGTTTCATGGTGGCGCTGATGCAGCGTATCCGAAAGGAACACCAATCCCACTTCTTACTAAAAGCCTTACTGTGACCGAGGTAGGCAGTCAATCAGTAAGGGGAAATTATTTGTTCGGCATTGATGAAAATGGGGTAGAACAAAGATTTCTTCATATGGAAAGAAAGCCAGATTTTAAGCCAGGTGATGTGTTGAGCCATGGAGAAGAGATCGGAACCGTGGGGAACACGGGAAGAGTACGCGGAATTACCGGAGTTCATTTACACTGGGAAACAAGGGGTAATGGTAAAACATTTGATCCGTTAGTTTATAGAGATAGAGTTATTCAGAAGATAATTAGCAATAATAATGTCCAATCTAATATTAAATAGACTTATAAATGTCCAATCTAGATTTAATAGATTTTATGCAGTAATTCTAGGGGGCCGATTAATCCCGTGGAGCAGTTGCCGTCTGCTAAGGATGATACTAAGCCCCCTTAGTTTGTCCCCTGCTGATTCTTCGCTCTCGCAATGAAACAAAAGAATAAGGCCAAAAATTGAGCCAAGCTTAGCATCTTGTTTTGACTGGATTTGCCAGAAATTAGATAATTTTCGGAGCGCTAAAACTCATTAAAATAGCGTTAGTTAGCAATCGAAAACGTTTGCTTTTTATAGGCAAAATCTGCTTGACATATATATAAAATATGTGTTATACTTTTGGCGCAACAAGAGATGGTGCTCGCAAAGGTAAACCTCGAGTAATCGGGGGGCACAAAGCCACGGGTCCTGAGCAAGTGAGCTCAGATCGATGAGTAATTGAAGCGAACGAGTCGAAGGATAGCCGGGTTGCCGAATACCGACGAGAAACTAGGTATTGACAACCCGGTTTTTATTTTAGACGATTAATAAGTGGTTTTACAAATACTTTATAATCGCATATGAAAAGTTGCAGACAACAATTTAAAATCAGTTGGGGTAAGGGGGAATTCTGCTTTATTTGTTTTCATATAGGTAAATAACTATGATGAGAGAAGAAAAAATTCCTCAAGCCCAGGCTGAAACAAAAGAAGAGAAGCCGCAGTTCAAGTCGAAATTCAAACTGTGGATTCGCGTCGTAGCTTTTATCGTTGTTGCCGTCTTCTTGCCGGAGCAGGTTGCCCAAGCAGTGGAATTCAATTGGCAGGTGCTCTGGGGCAAGCCAATAACCTCAACTCCTTTCGCACCGACCTATCTTAAAGATCTTAATCAAGTAGACATAGCCCTGGCTGTAAGAAACGTTTTAAAAGATCTCGCTGGAAAACCCGTTACTTCTATTCAGATTTCACCCACCATTACCCTTGAGTTAGAAAAGCCCCTTAACATTACCCAAAGAAGAATCGAAGAGATTTACCAGTGGCTGCAAGGAAAGCCTTGCGGCTCTAAAGCGCTTTTTGATTATCTGCACTATAAAGGCGCAAGCGTGCCTGAACAGGATATTGCGGTCATGGCGTTGACCATTGATATCTTAAACGGCGTGGTTGAGCCTAAGGGAAATCCTGAAATTATCAACACCTCCTTATTTGCATTAGCTCGTACGTCTGAATTCTTCGGCCACAAGCTATATCCTGTCAAACTAGCAACAGACAACCAACAACTAACAACAGAACTCGCTCCTTTTATTGCCCACTTCAAAGGCGATCACTATGTATTAGTGACTAAGATCACTGAAGATAAAGTTTATTACAGCGATAATCACAAGGAAGAATTTTTGTCCATGGTGGATTTCTTGATGAAGTGGAGCCGCTATGCGCTGATTTCTGCGCAAGACGCAGGTGCGCTTCTTGATGATCAACAGGCAAAAGAAATCAAGGGGGCCGGATGGTCAGGTGGATATATAACGTCAAGCTCGTATGATGACGGCAGCGGCGATAACTCAATGGCGGGCGGTACCACGATCCCGAGAGGTTTTTCGTTGCCCAAGATGCCGAGTGTCGTGAAAACTAGCGTTACCCCTACGTATTATTTCCCGCAGACAGTACGAGTGAATAGCCAAGGTTTTACCAATATCCAGGGCACTAAATTTATCCAACCAGTAGCCATGGCGTACACTTCAGTTAAACCGATAACAGATTATAGCGTTGTTCCCACGAAAGCGGAGTTTCATAGCGTGCCGGTGTGGTTCCATAATGGGTTGGATGGCCGCGCATTCCATCATGATAGCTGGTTAACGAAACGCATGGATCAATCGTTTGTGAAAGGATTAGGTTTAAATAAGGTGTCGTCGGTGGGTACGATGCATCTTGCGCATACCAAAGGAACGACCGATAGAGCTATTTATAAAACTGGCACCGGCCTTATCTTGACTTATTCCGCGGTGCAGGATCGCGCTGCGGTGAATACGAATTTAAAGAATATGCAGGAAGGAAAGCCCAGCACCAAGAGCGAATGGCGTAACCCGAATGATCCTCTTTCGAATACCCCTGCAAATGTTAATGTGTTTAATTTAGACAACCAGCATCTTGTGTTTGCTATTGATGGCAAAGACAATCATTTTTCATGGAACTATGGCTTTGGCGCATACCTTAAACCGGGAGACAAAGTATATCAATATGACTCGCAGGAATTAACAGGAGTCGGTACTACGTCACAGATCCAGGGGTATGCGGTGCGCTCTCACCCTGGCAAGAATAGGGCGGAAGGTGCTATTGGAGGAGTGAGTAATGGCTTGGGGTATATTCCGACGACAGGAACTTGGGATTTAAAAGGCGGCAGCAGCACTGCTTCGCTTGGAGATGGCGCAACGGTGTTGAAGGGCGCGCAGGCGACAGTGCTGGATGGTTATTTGCAAGCGCGCGGTTCAGACGGATTGGTTGTGGAACATTATAAAGCGGGAGATGAATTTGCGTTGGATCAAAGCACATTGAGAAGAAATATTGTTGCGGTTAATGGCCCCATTGATGCTCACCGGAGTGTTCGCGGATCATGGGAGCGCATTAAGCATGCAGAGAATGTAAAAATAGGAGTTGAGGTTGGTGGAAAATCCACTGCTGTGCTGGATGCGCGCTTATCCCCCCATCAAGATGGTTCATTGACCGGTAGCGCTTCGGATTGGATTTATCATACTCCACTGACAGATGCCACAATAAATCCCGAAGCTACCCCGAATGATGGGCCTCAAAACAGCGAAATTACTTCCATTTTACGCAGAACTACTCAAGTTGCCCCGTATATTTATCGTTCTTCAACTGATGTTGCACAACCATCTTTTGATCTGAATCTTAAGAATCAACAAGGTGATCTTGCGATGGATGCAAGCGCTCTTTCAGGGATTATTAACGATGGTAGGGTGTTCAAAGATGGGCATACATTTTATGGTGGTATAAAAGATTTCGTTTCTTTAGCGCAGGTAAAAGGCGGAGTGCATACTGCCGATTTCGTCGCAGCTACCAACGAAAACTATGGCTCAACGCTTGATGGCATGACCGCACGTTTTGATAACAGCGGCTTTTCCAAAGGTAGCCCGGGAATCATTTCGAAATACAAAGCTATGCCGGGACAAAAGGCTTATATTCATGCGGTCAATGCGTTTTCTAATCTTGCTGCTACTGTTGAGTTGGAGGGAATTGATTTTAAGGATGGGACACCAGTGCAGGGCAGTCTTAAAGGTTTAGATGCAATTACCTTTAAGGGTATGCCGCGGCAGAAAGCAGAAGGTATAGTTGATGCGGCGAATCGCATTTTGGTTACCAGCTCTCAAGACATGCCGAGGTTGCCGGTCTTTGTTTCGACTGTTAATAGCGCTACGTTGGCAGCCAAGAATGACAAGGGAGAACAGGGTAATCCGATTACGCAAGCCAGCGTCGATGCAATCAAGCATAGCGGGTATGATGTTTTTGCCAAAGGCAATATGGCAAGCGGCCAGAGAATTGATATGTTGTTAGGTTCAACTTTCTCTGGTTCAATGTCGCTTGATCAGCGGAACATGAATTATCATAGCGGTCCCAAGCCTCTTTTGGATTTTGCTACTATCGTGGAAAGTAACGATGATCCTTCGCAAGAAATGCGCACCCTCGGCAAGATGCAAATGCTTGACGGAAATCAGGTGGCTTATTTTAGCGATACTGGAGCTATGGTTTCCGGAACAGGAAAGTTTAAAGCCTTAAGCACAAATAAGAATGGATTATATGTTGACCATGCATATGAAACCAATGGCGCAAAGACTCATGGAGGTTACCGCTATGATACTCTGGTTTTTGAGTATATGATGGACCCTAGCGGGCAATCTGTGTTTGCGCACGATATCAAACAGCATGGTAACCTCTTTGAAAGCACTGCCGGTTCAACCGCGTTTGATAAGCTTGTTATCGAGGGTGGGAAAATCAGGGTGTTAAATGCCAGGAACATGGCATATATGGCTCCATCGTTAGCCGCGGCAGACAATGTTGCGGAGCAGATTGGAGCCTATAACCAGAATCGCGATGCCTGGGCTACACAAAACAAGATTTCCGGCGACATAGATGTAGCTTACAAAGATTTTCTTGCCAAGACGCAACCTGAAGCAATCAAAGAAATCCCCAAGACGGATTTTGTGACTAATGTAAAGAATGGGATTGCTGATCGTCAGAATTTTATCTCTGCGCTACAGACTCCTTTTAGTGGCTCGTTGATATCTGATCTACGTTCCACCAGAGTTAACAACGCAGGCGACCAGAGTCTTGCGTACGCATTCGTTTCTAACATTAAAGGCGATAAAAAGACTGCTTCATTATCTATGCCAGGTGGCGCTGCTGCACTATTTGGCAAGGACGGCGGTTTTGAATTCGCTATCGGTCGGCATACCATGACTGCGTTAGCGGGGGCTGGCCAGTATGTTGCGCATACGTGGGAAGGCGCTGGTAAAACAGAATTTGGCGGTTATCGCGTTAATCGATTAGATTTTACTCATGCTAAAAATGCTCAAGGGAGCTATGAGTTGCAGGCATTAGATGTTATCCAGGCCGGCAATACTTTTGAAAGCACGTCAGGGGCAACGACTTTTGGGAAGCTCAACATACGTGATGGTAAGATTCAAATTACCGATGTCGCCAATTTAGCCTACATTCCTGCAATATTAGTTGCCGACTCCAATGCTGCTGATGCCTTTAAGGCATCGCAAGAGGCAGTGAATGGCTGGATGGAAAAGAATCCCACTAAGGTTCAAGGACTTGATA